>PCWU01000116.1 GCA_002787455.1 Gallionellaceae bacterium CG11_big_fil_rev_8_21_14_0_20_60_62
CATCGCGCAACTCGAAGCGGTCATCAACGTCGATGTCACGCCCGATCCGGAAGTTCACATTCACCGCATCGGCCGCACCGGCCGCGCCGACGAAGCGGGCTGGGCCTTGAGTCTGTGCAGTCCGTCCGAGATGAACCGCGTTTCCAATATCGCCAAAATGATGGGAAGCGAGCCGGAATGGCATGAGCCGGGCGAACTGAAAAACGAAAACAACGCGCCGCTGGTGCCGCCGATGGTCACACTGCAAATCCTCGGCGGCCGCAAGGAAAAGATGCGCCCCGGCGATGTGTTGGGCGCGCTCACCGGCGAAGCCGGATTCACCCGCGAGCAGGTCGGCAAGATCACCGTCACCGATGTTTCCACCTATGTCGCGGTTACCCGCGAGATTGCGCGCGAGGCGGTGAAACGGTTGGCGGCGGGCAAAGTGAAGGGGCGGGTGGTCAAGGTGCGGGCACTGGTGGAATAAACGCCGACCGCCGTGCAATAAGCCCCGACTAAATACGGTTACAGGTTAAAATGCCGTCCTCGAATTTACCCAGCCGGAGTAAGCCAAAATGCATGCATTCACCCCGTTGAGAACCCTGCCGCAGACCCAACTGTTCCGCAAAGGCGATGTCTTTGTCCTGTTTGGCGAGTTGTTTGGCCGGGGCTACGCCAACGGCCTGGTTAATCAGGCTCGCGATGCCGGGATGACGATTATCGGCGTCACCGTCGGGCGGCGCGACGAGAACAACGCCCTGCGCGCGCTGACCGCCGAAGAGTTGGCGACGGCGGAAGCCAATCTGGGCGGGCGCATCATCAATGTGCCGCTGATGGCGGGTTTCGATCTGGACGCGCCGGCGGGCACCCCGACACCGACCGATCTGATCGCCGACATGACACTCAAAAGCTGGCAGGACGACAAGCTGGATTGGGCGCAGATCGAGAAGTGCCGCGCGGTCGGCGTGCAGCGTTTCAAGGATTCGGTGGCCAGGGTGATGGCCGAGCTGGACGGCATGATCCCGGACGGTGCCAACGCCTTCTTCGCTCACACCATGGCCGGCGGTATCCCCAAGGTAAAGGTGTTTCTCGCCATCGCCAACCGCATTTACAAAGGGCGCGGCGAGCGCTTCATGCCGTCCAGCGCGCTGGTCAACAGCGACCTTGGCCGGCTGATCATGATGAACTTCGACGAAGTTACCGCCAACACTTTCCAGCATCTGATCGAGGGCAGTGCTGCCATCCGCGCACGGCTGGAGAAGAACGGCGGTCAGGTGCGCTACACCGCCTACGGTTATCACGGCACCGAAATTCTGATCGGCGGCCAATACCAGTGGCAGACCTACACCAGCTACACCCAGGGCAAAGCCAAGATGCGGCTGGAACAGCACGCGCGGACGGCCTGGGCGCAGGGCATCAAGGCGACGGTGTACAACTCTCCGGAAATCCGCACCAACTCGTCCGACATCTTCGTCGGCGTGGAGTTGTCGCTGTTCCCCCTGCTGAAAGCTTTGAAGCAGGAAGGCGGCGGCGCGTGGGCGGAAGCGCAATGGCAAGCCTGTCGCGAGGTGTTGCAGGAAGACGAATCGCTGGAGAATCTGCTGAGTACCATCGATGCCTACAACGACAGCGACGTGATGAAGGGTTTCCGCAACTTTGCGGCGTGGCCGATGGACAATACGGCCGAACTGGCAGAGGTGATGATCGGCACCTCGGAAGCGATCACCAAAATGCACAAAAGCCGCGACGCGCTGGTGACCGACATCCTCAGCGCGCTGGTGCTGGAAGGCAGCGGCCCGCTGATGTTCCGCGAGACTTCCGCACCGACCGCGCCGGTGTTGTGGCTGAATCACGACATCATCGCGCGCCAGCTCAATCTGTTGCACAACGCCTGATTCCGCCGCGCTGCCGCCCGGGCGGCAGCGCGCTTACGCGCCACGGTCGCTCCACAGCGGCATTCCGCCCGCCTCCCGGTAAGTCAGATAAACCCGCAGATCAAACTCCAGTTGCGCATAGTCCGGCTCTATATGGCTGCACAGTTGATAGAATGCCTTGCCATGCTCGCGCTCTTTCATATGTGCCAGCTCATGCACCACTATCATGCGCAAAAAATCCGGCGGCATTTCCTTGAACACCGATGCGATGCGAATCTCGCGCTTGGTCTTCAGGTTTGAACCTTGCACGCGCGAGATGCGGGTATGCGTTCCCAACGCGTTCTTGATCACATGCAGCGTGCTGTCAAACGCCACCTTGCTCAATTGTCCCGCGTTGCGCAGATGCGCGTTCTTGAGTTCCAGCACGTAGTCATACAGCGCCTTGTCGGTGCGCACATCGTGCGCCAGCGGATATTTTTGCCGCAATCTCCCGGCCAGCTGGTCATGTGCGATCAATTGCTGAATTTGCGCGACCAGCGCGGCGGGATAACCGGCAAGATAATTGGGCGGCGGTTTGGGAAGCATCCTGGAGGGGGCGGGGAACAAACCGGCTGCCGCCAAGCGCGGCGGCCGGCTCGAAACGCGGCGGCCTCAAATGGCCGGGGTCGGTTTCTTTTTCGGTTTCTTTGCTTCTTTGGTCTTGCGTTGTTGTCCTTTGGCCATGATCTCTCTCCTTGGGTGGATGGAATTACCGGCAATCCGATCGGGCAGGACAGATGAAAAATATCATGCTCGCCGGCATTGCCGCGAGCAATGTACGCCAGTCGAATCGCCTTGGCTATCGGTGCCGGCGCTAACCCGCGCGCTCCCGCTTCAAACGGATTGCGATCGCCAGTTGCCGCGCTTCTTCTTCCTTGAGCGTGTCGTTGATCTCGCGCATCACACCTTTCAGGTCAACGGATTTTTCGACGCGCTCAAAGCGTCCGGTCAGCACACTTTCCTGGCTGAGTTGGCCGCTCTGGAATAGCGCCCAGATCTCGTTGCCGTAGTCGGTGGTGAGCAGTTCGGGGGCAAACTGGCCGAAGTAGGCAGCGAGGTTCTGCACATCGCGCAACAGCAACTGCCGCGCCTGATTGTTGGCGGAGGCGTTGATGGCCTGCGGCAAGTCGATGATGACGGGGCCGTGGCTGTCCACCAGCACGTTGTATTCGGACAGATCGCCGTGGATGATGCCGGCGCACAG
>PCWU01000033.1 GCA_002787455.1 Gallionellaceae bacterium CG11_big_fil_rev_8_21_14_0_20_60_62
GCTGCTGGGTGAGGAGAAGGATCTTAAAATCACGCTATCCACACTGGGCGGCAAGTTGCTGTTGTCCGGCAACGGGCTGATCAAGTCCGGCGGGAAGCTGAGTTTGCAGGGGACGGCGCAGGCCACCCCTGACCAGCGGGAGAATCTGTCCGATTTGCTGCATCATATCGGGCCGGAATTGTCGCCGGGCGTGTTCGGTTTTTCCCTGTCGGCGCAGTGAGCAGGTAGTATCGCGGTCTGTGGATGTCACGAATTTGAGATAGGTGTCAGTACATGGATCATCTGCATCTGGTTATTCCGGATCTTCTGCCGCCGCGCGCGGCACCGCAAAACATCTGCCACGGATTGAAGCTGCCTTATCTGACCGCGCTGCTGGCGCGCGGACGGCAAATGGACGCGCCCGTACTTTCACTGGAAGAGATCGTGTGCGGCCGTTTCGGCGTCGATGCCGTTGCACCGGCGCGCGCCGTGGCGGACGGTCTGGCCGTGGGCGATGAATACTGGCTGTGTGCCGATCCGGTCTGGCTGCAGTTGCAGCAGTCGCAGGTGATCCTGCAGCCGGACGTGCAGTGCAATGCCGAGGAATCGGCCAGCCTGTGTGCGGACCTGAATCGTCATTTCGCGCCGGACGGCCTGACTTTTGTTGCCGCAGACCCGCAGCGCTGGTATATCCGCTCAAGCGCAGCCGGCCGTATGAGTATGACGCCGCTGCGCGCGGTGGCCGGGCGCGATGTCAAACCGCATCAGCCGCAGGGTGAGGACGCCCTGCGCTGGCAGCGACTGTCCAACGAGATCCAGATGCTGTTGCACAGTCATCCCGTCAATCAGGCGCGCGAGGAGCGTGGGCTGCACCCGATCAACAGTCTGTGGTTGTGGGGCGGCGGCAATCCGGCACCGCTGCGGGCGGAGGTGGATGTGGCCGGAGGCGACGACGGTTTGAGCGCGCTCTTTGCGCGTGCGGCAGCCGTTTCTTTTGCGGACTCGCTGGACGGGATGCTGTCCGGGAACGGGCGGAAGGGGCTTTGGGTTGCGGGCACACCGTCGGCCGCCTGGCAGCGCGCTGATCTGTATGCCTGGCGCGACGCCGTCGCGGGACTGGAACGCGAGGTGGTGCAGCCGCTGTGGCAGGCGATCAGGCAGGGCCGTTTGCGCGGCCTGACGCTGGATGTGCCATCGCAGGATGCCGCCAAACGCTTCGTGTTGTCGCGTGCGGACAGCTGGAAACTGTGGCGCAGGCGCTCGCCGTTGAAGGCTTATCTCAAGTAAAATCAAGGGCATTCATCGGGGAGATTGCTTATGACTTTCTGGCGCAATGCGGCGGATTTTTTTTGGGGCGCGGAGTCGTGGCTGCCGCTTCTGATGGTGTTGCTGATTTTTGGCTTGCTGCATGTTTTCCTGCGCGAGGACAGGGCCAGCCTGTTCAATACTATCGGGTTCTATCTGGTGTGCCTGTTCGGCCAGTTTGTCAGCGGTTTGCTGCACGCGTCGGATCTGCTGCGCGCGGCGGACATCACGCGCGAGGTGTTCGTCATCGGTGCCGGAATCGCGGTGATTCGCCTTTGGGGGCTGCTGATTTTTCGCAAAGTCATGCCCGCGCTCAAACTTTCCCTGCCGCGCATCACCGAGGATATCTTCGTCATCATTGCCTACATCGCCTGGTTCATGGTGCGTCTGCGCTATGCCGGCCTGGATTTGAGCAGCATCCTCGCCACCTCGGCAGTCATCACCGCAGTCATCGCGTTTGCCATGCAGGACACGCTGGGCAATATCCTCGGCGGTCTCGCCCTGCAACTGGATAATTCCATCGAGGTGGGCGACTGGATCAAGGTGGACGACATTTCCGGCAAGGTGGTGGATATCCGCTGGCGTTCGACGCTGGTGGAGACGCGCAACTGGGAGACCGTGGTGTTTCCCAATTCACAACTGATGAAGAACAAGTTTGTTGTGCTGGGACGGCGCACCGACCAGCCGGTGCAGTGGCGGCGCTGGGTCTGGTTCAACGTGTCGCTGGATGCGCCGCCGCCCAAGGTGATCACGGTGGTGGAGGATGTCATCCGTCATACCGACATACCCAATGTGGCGAGCAATCCGCAACCGAACTGTGTGCTGATGGACATGGATGACAAGGGCTACGCGCGTTATGCGCTGCGCTACTGGCTGACCGATTTAATGCCGGACGATCCGACCGATGGCATGATTCGCTGGCACATCATGGCCGCGCTGCAACGTGCCGGTCTCAAACTGGCCATGGATGAACGTGGCATCCATCTCACCAAGGAAAACGAAAAATACGAGGACGCGCTGCATCAGCGCGAAGTCCAGTTGCGCCTGAAGTCGCTGCGCCGGGTCGAACTATTTTCATCCATGACTGAAGCGGAACTGAAATCGTTGGCCGAACGCCTGCGCTATTCGCCTTTTGTGCGTGGCAACCTGATCACGCGCCAGGGCGACCAGCAGTCGCACGGTCTGTATATCATCATCCGGGGAGAAGCCGAGGTGTTCCTGATCTCCCCAGGCGGTGAACGACGCGTGGTCAACGTCCTCCAAAAAGGGGATTTTTTTGGCGAAATGGCGCTGTTGACCGGCGCACCTCGGCGCGCCTCGGTGCTGGCGAAAACCGATGTCGAATGTTATCGCCTGGACAAGGAGGCATTCGAGGAGATCCTGCAGGCCCGCCCAGCCATCGCCGAAGAGTTGTCGCATATTCTGGCCTTGCGCACGGCGCAACTGGACAGCACGCTGCAGGACATCAGCGCGCAAGCGCGAGCACCCGATATCGCGCAAAGCCGTAACGAGATTCTGGACACCATCCGGCGCTTCTTTTCGCTCGGTAAATAAGAAGCCAACCGGCGGCAGGCTGGATAAATACGATTCGGCCCGGTCGCCTGCCATGTTGTATCATGCCGCCCCGTGATTGACCCTTTGAGACAGCAACCATGAAACTGACTTTCCTGGATTTTGAGCAGCAGGTCGCCGAGTTGGAAAACAAGATCGAGCAATTGCGTTATGTGCAGGACGATTCCGCGCTGGATATCTCGGACGAAATCAGCCGCCTGCAAAAGAAGAGCCAGACGCTGACCAAGGACATCTACGCCAAACTGA
>PCWU01000105.1:0-2678 GCA_002787455.1 Gallionellaceae bacterium CG11_big_fil_rev_8_21_14_0_20_60_62
TTATCGGCCGGCGACGCAAAAACCTGAAGGCTTATTTCGGCGCAACGTCCGGCAGATTGGCCGGAGCGTCGTGCATCACGATGCGCGAGACGAACCAGATGCCCAACAGATTGGCAACAATCGCCACATAACCGACGTTCTGGTAACCGACGATCCTGCCTGCAGTATCCTGGGTAATGATAAAGCCGCTCAGGGTCGCTGCCAATCCCATCGCCAGCGACTGCACGGTGGCATTCAGCGACATGAACGTCCCGCGCAGTCTGGGCTGGGCGGCCGAGGTGATGATGGCCATCGCCGGGATGAACCGCCCCGACACCAGCACAAAGAATAAGGTGGTGCACAGCAGCCACCAGCCGAGTGATGCGCTCTGGATTTGGGTCACCAACAACAGCGGCAGCATCGCCGAGAATGCGACCAGGCGATAGACTTCCATTTTGCCGTGGAGATCGGCGTAGTGTCCAATCAGCCGCGCGGTGAACAGGGTCGCCGCGCCGCCCGCGAGATAGATGTAGGCGATGTCGTGCTGACTGATGGCGATGTTGTTCACCGCATACACCGTGATATAGGGAATCACCGTAAATCCGGCAAAGATGAGCAGTGCCGACAGGGTCATCGCCCGCCAATGGTTGCCGTCGCGCATCACCGCGAACAGATCGGAAAACGGGTGCGCGCGTTTTTCCCGGCTCAAATGATGCCGCAGCTCCGGCAATACGCGCAGCGCCACCAGCAGGAATAGCATCACCAGCACCACGATGAAGATAAAGGGCGCGCGCCAGTGGAACAGGCTGGCCAACCACAGCGACAGCGGCACCCCCGCGACGGTGGAGATGGAAAACGCGGTGGCGACAATGCTGCTGGCCTTGGCGCGGCGCGCGTAGGGAATGGTATCGCCAACGATGGTCTGGATCAGCGCCCCCAACACCCCGCCGAATGCGCCGGCCATGCAGCGCGCCGCGATCAGGGTGGCGTAGCCCGGCGCCAGCGCGCAGGCCAGCGTGGCCAAGCCAAACAGCAGGAAAACCATCAGCAGCAAACTTTTGCGCTCGAAGCGATCCACGAAGGTCGCCGCGAGCAACCCCGACACGGCGGCGCTGAAACTGTAGGAAGCCACCAACAGGCCGAATTGATGGGTGGTGATGCCCAGCTCGCTCATCAGCATCGGTCCCAGCGGCATCATGATCATGAAATCCAGCACGTGGCTGAACTGAATGCCTGCCAGGGTCAGCAGCAGGGCGCGCTCCGAATAAGCGGGTTGGCTCATGCAGTTTTGTCCAGCCGATCGAGAAATTTTTGCAGCTCCGGTGCCAGCGGCGCGGTGAGGGTCAGCAGCTCGCCGGTCAGTGGATGCTTGAAAGTGATGCGGTGCGCATGCAGAAACATGCGCTTCAGGCCCTGCTTCATCAGTTCTTTGTTGCGCGCAAAGTCGCCGTATTTTGCGTCGCCGGCGATGGGAAAACCAAGATGCGACAGATGGACGCGAATCTGGTGGGTGCGTCCGGTCTTCAGTTCCGCCTCCAGCAGCGAGAAATCCGGCCAGGTCTTTTGCAGGTTGAAGATGGTGTGGGCCTGCTGGCCGTCCTCGCGCACCATCACCCGCTTCTCGCCCTGCGGCGTGTCGAACTTGTGCAGCGGCAGTTTGACGTGCTGGCGCGCGTTCAGCCATTGCCCCAGCACCAGCGCGTAATAGCGCTTGTCGCTGTTGCCCTCGCGCATGATTTCGTGCATCCCTGTCAGCGCCGAACGTTTCTTGGCCAGCAGCAGCACGCCGGAGGTCTCGCGGTCGAGTCGGTGCACCAGTTCGAGGAACTTGGCCTGCGGACGCGCGCTGCGCATCTGCTCGATCACGCCAAAACTGACCCCGCTGCCGCCGTGTACCGCCGTGCCGGCGGGTTTGTTGATGGCCAGCAAGGCATCGTCTTCATACAGAATAGGGAATTCAGTCGCGGGGACATAGTCGGCTTCGTGTTTTTTCGCCACCCGAATCGGCGGGATGCGCAGGATATCGCCCAATTGCAGGCGATAGGTCTGGTCGATGCGCTTCTTGTTGACCCGCACTTCCCCGCGCAGGATGCGGTAGATATGGCTCTTGGGCACGCCTTTCAGGTGCCGGAACAGGAAATTGTCGATGCGCTGCCCTTCGCCACCTTCGTCAATTTCGATCCAAGTGACGGATTCTTTGCTCAAACCGCTCATTTTTGAATATACTCCGCGCCTCGCGTGTGCGCCTTCGTCAAAACGGGATGTTTATTTCCCCGTCCAATCTTACGGTCATGACAAATGTGCCACTCTTGATATTGAGTTTCGCCATGCCCGTTTCCCCCACCCAAACCCTCCCCCGGAGGAAAAGGGGATAAACGAATCACTACGCGAGCTTGATGTTAAGGATGGCAGGCAATCAAGCCGCCTACGAAGCAGCCCCGCCCGGTTAATCTCACTCACCGGAGACAAGCAGTGATGGTAATTGATTTGCGCGCTCTAAGCACCAGCAGAAAAATTTTTGGCGTGTTGCCCCGACGCTCGGGCGGCATGCGAAGTCAGACAAGCTAACAACGAGATCAAGCACTTGGACAATAATCGGCCTCTTTATCCGAACATCCGTCTTCTCGCGCGCTGAACGGCGCGTAGCTTTGCCCTGCCCGTGTCAGAGCGCGGGAGAAAAAAATGAAACGCATGTTATT
>PCWU01000105.1:2708-5660 GCA_002787455.1 Gallionellaceae bacterium CG11_big_fil_rev_8_21_14_0_20_60_62
GGAACAACGCAAAAGCAACATCTACAAAGCCGTCATCACCCGCCTCGAGCCCAGTCTCGAAGCCTGTTTCGTCGAATACGGCGGCAACCGCCACGGATTCCTTCCGTTTAAAGAAGTCTCCCCGCAGTACTACCAGTCCGGTGCCGGCAACCGCCCGAGCATCAAGGAAGCGCTGAAAGAAGGCCAGGAACTGCTGGTGCAAGTGGAAAAAGACGAGCGCGGCAACAAGGGCGCGGCGCTGACCACCTACATCAGTCTGGCCGGACGCTACATCGTGCTGATGCCAAACAACCCGAACGGCGGCGGCGTGTCGCGCCGCATCGAGGGTGAAGACCGCAACGAACTGCGCGATGTGCTGGCCCAGCTGGAAGTACCGAAAGGCATGAGCATCATCGCCCGCACCGCCGGCATCGGCCGCAACGCGGAAGAACTGCAATGGGATATGGATTACCTCAAGCAACTGTGGGATGCCATCGAGGGCGCGGCCAAATCCGAAAAAGCACCGTCGCTGATCTATCTGGAAAGCAGTCTGGTGGTGCGCGCCATCCGCGATTATTTCAATCCGGATATCGGCGAAATCCTGATCGACACGGATGACATTTTTGAGCAGGCACAAGCCTTCATGGGCACGGTGATGCCGGATCACGTTGATCGCATCAAGCGCTACCAGGACGATGTGCCGCTGTTCTCGCGTTTCCAGATCGAACACCAGATCGAATCCGCGCATGCGCGCCAGGTCAACCTGCCTTCCGGCGGCGCCATCGTGATCGACCATACCGAAGCCCTGACCAGCATCGACATCAACTCCGCGCGCGCCACGCGCGGCGGCGATATCGAAGCCACCGCGCTCAATACCAATCTGGAGGCGGCCGACGAGATCGCGCGCCAGATGCGTTTGCGCGACCTGGGCGGGTTGGTCGTGATCGACTTCATCGACATGGAATCAAGCAAGAACCAGCGCGCGGTGGAAGACCGTCTGCGCGATGCCATGCACTCCGATCGCGCGCGCATCCAGACCGCCAAGATTTCGCGATTCGGCTTGCTGGAATTGTCGCGCCAGCGCCTGGCCCCCAGCCTGGAAGAAGGCAATCACACCACCTGCCCGCGCTGCAACGGTATCGGCCATATCCGCGGCACAGAATCTTCCGCTCTGAACATCCTGCGCCTGATCCAGGAAGAGGCAATGAAGGAAAGCAGCGCCGCCATCCACGTGCAAGTGCCGGTCGATGTTGCCACTTTCCTGCTCAACGAAAAACGCGCCGACATTGCCCGCATCGAAAATCGCTTAAAGGTCAGAATCATCCTGATTCCCAATCCGCACATGGAAACCCCGCATTACAGCGTAACCCGTCTGCGGCTGGATGACATCACGGTCGACCATTTGCAAGCCAGCTACAAACTTGTCACCGCGCCGGAGACCGATGCGGCGGAAACTGCGGCGGAAACCAAAGTGGCGCAACGCCCGCAGCCGGCTGTGCGCAACGTGACCCCGGCCCAGCCTGCGCCCAAGCATGCGGAAAAAGCAGAGAAGAAAACTTCCCTGCTGGCTACTCTGGTCAGCTGGTTCAAATCCCTTGGCGGCGAAAGCGAACCGGCCAAACCCGCCACCTCGGCACGTAGCGGGCGCAACTCGCCGCGGCGCGAACGCGGCGAGCGCGAGCGTAATGAGGGTGGCAACCGTCAGCGGCGCGAGCGCGCCGAAACCGGCAACAAGCCGCGCCGCGAGCGCGGTGACAACCCGCGCCAAGCCGCGACAACGGAGACCGCCGATCAGGGCAAAGTGCAAAACCGCAAGGAACGCCAGCAACCGCGAACCCCGCGTCAGGAAAACATTGAAACAAAACCGGTGCTGGAAACCGTCCCTGTCGCAGTGGCGGAACAGCAAGCCGACGGAGCGCCTTCGCGCGAAGGACGCAAACGCGGCCGGCGCGGCGGCCGGCGCGAACGCGAGCGGCGCGAGCTGCCGCCGGAAAACGGCAACGGCGAGAATCAGGGCAGCCCGATGGCGGAAGCCAATGTTGCCCGCAACACCGCCCCTGCCCGCCTGCCGCCTTCGGAATACGTTGCCTACCCGGCCGGCATGGCGCGCCCGCTCACCCCGACCGAAGTGGTGTGCCACCCGATGCCGAAACCCGGCCCGGTGCCAGTCCGTGCTCCGGTGGCGACCGCCCTCGCTGTCGCGCCAATCAGTTCAGATATGGACGCCAGCGGCCTGACTTTGATCGAAACCGATCCAAACAAGGTTGCCAGTGTGGCAGCAGTGCCGGAACGACGCGACCATGCGCCGCGCCGTCGCCAGCGTCCGCGCGAAATCTACACCATGGAAAACAGCGAGCCGCTGCAAATGGTGGAGACTCGCCCGTCCAAATAAATACGGGGGCAGACACGAAAAACGCGCGGCATGCCGCGCGTTTTTTTATTCCGGTCGCGCTATTCGCGCTGCTATCCCACAAAAAACAGTTGTCCGCAGATTACGCAGTTTTTGCGGAGGCGGATTTATTGCCGCAGATTGCGTTGCCGCAGGTGTTCCAGCAAGCCCTCCGCCGCGTCCTCAATCAAATCAAGCACCCGCTCGAAACCGTCGGCGCCGCCATAGTAAGGATCCGGCACTTCGCGTTCAGCGTGGCGGCGGGCAAATTCAAGAAACAAACCGAGATGGCAATTAGCCTCACCGGGTCGCAAATGCTGCAGAATGGCAAGGTTGGATTTGTCCATCGCCAGCACATAATCAAAGCGCGTAAAATCGTTCGCCGCCACCTGCCGCCCGCGCAACCCGCTCATGTCATAACCACGGCACGCCGCCGCACGTTGCGTGCGCGCATCCGCCGCATCACCGATGTGGTAGTCGTGGGTGCCCGCCGAATCGATGCAAATCGATTGAGTTAAACCCGCCTGTTCGGCGTACCGCCGCAACACCGTTTCAGCAGTTGGCGATCGGCAGATATTGCCCAT
>PCWU01000026.1:0-3068 GCA_002787455.1 Gallionellaceae bacterium CG11_big_fil_rev_8_21_14_0_20_60_62
AAGGCTGAAGAGGAAGCCGCCGCCCGTGCCAAGGCGGAGGAGGAGCGGCAACAGCGGGAAGCTGAAGCCGCGCGAATCAAGGCGGAAGAGGAAGCCGCCACCCGTGCCAAGGCGGAGGAGGAGCGGCAACAGCGGGAAGCTGAAGCCGCGCGAATCAAGGCGGAAGAGGAAGCCGCCGCCCGCGCCAAGGCGGAGGAAACCCACATAATAGATAAAGAAGCCGCTCAACCTCAGTCAGAGTTTGCTTTCAAGATTGATCTTGAAGGGCTGAAGGATGTGATGCCTGCTCCGGTGATGGTTGAACAGGACAATCAACCGGAATCTAAGGTTGAGATGCCGCAAACAATTTCCATCGAACCAGGGCAGCAGGAAATCGTACAACCCGCTGAGCCTGAGGAGCGGAAAATCGCGCAACCCGATATCGGGGCCGAGATGGCGCGACTGAAAGCCGAGCAGGATGCGCAGCAGTTTCGCGCCGCGCAAGCGGCCAAAGAGGAAGAGGAAGCGCAAAGATTGGCGGCCGAGCAGGCGACGGCTTGGGCGGATGCGGAACAGCGCGCGACCCAGCAACGAAAACTGGAAACGGAGCAGGCGGCAATCCAGGCGGCATTGGCCCAGGCTAAAGCGCAGCAGAAAGCGGCCGGGCGCGGCCGACACAAATCCGTGTCGCCAATGAAGCTGTTGGGGGGATTGCTGGGATTGATTTTGATCCTGATTTTTGTGTTGCCCCTGTTCTGGCCGATGGAAAAATATATCAGTCCAATTGAGCAGCGCATTTCCGCAAGGCTGGGGCAACCGGTGACGGTGGGCGGCCTGAAGGCATCGTTGTTGCCCTTGCCAAAAATTGAGATCAGCCGGCTTGTGGTGGGCGCGAATCGGGAATTGCAGGTGGAGAATGTTGCACTGCGGTTCGATCCGTTCAGTTTCTTTTTTGCGGACAAAGTAATTAATGAGGTTTCCCTGCAGGGCGTTACTGTCGAGGGAAAATCTCTGGAGCAGGTGATGACCCGGTTGCAGGGATTGAGCGGGGAGTCGGGGTTTATTTTACGCCGGGTGAATGTGCAAAATCTGCAAATCAGGACTGCGGGTTTTTCTTTGCCAACATTGAGCGGTAACGCGCAATTTGACAACGGCGCGTTTGCGCGTTTGGTGTTGCATGACGAGAACGAAAAAATGCATGCGGAACTCAAGCCGGTCGCAGGGCGCTGGCAGATTGCTTTCGGTATCCGCGAAAATACCCTGCCGTTGTTGCCTTGGGTGACGTTTGGCGACTTTAACGCAATCGGGGAAATTGGCGCGGGCGAAGCGGTGTTTTCCGAACTGGATGCGCATGCCTACGGCGGCATCTGGTCCGGGCGCGGCAGATTGAGTTGGAACAAGGAATGGCGGGCGGAAGCGCGGATCAACGCCAAGACGATGGAGCTGGACAAGATGTTCGCGCAATACGGCATCTCGGGTGAATTGTTCGCGGATGGGAGTGTCAGCGCGAAAAGCGGCAGTCTTGCCGGGCTTGCAAACACCTTGCGTGTGGAAGCAAATTTTGAGGCGAAGCGCGGAGTGATCAACGGAATTGATGTCGTGGAAACCGCGCGGTTGCTGAGCCGCGATCATCTCGCCGGCGGGCGTACCCACTTTGACCAGTTAAGCGGTTCCGCTTTGCTTGAGGATCATATCCTGCATCTGCGCCAACTCAGAATCGAGTCCGGCATGTTGAACGCTTCTGGAGCATTCAATGTGAGTGAAGATGGGCAACTGGCGGGAAATTTTAATTCCGAGATCAAGATGCGCGAGGGCAACAATCCGCTGGTTTTGTCGGGCACCTTGAAAGAACCTAAACTGCAGGCGCGTTAGCCTGAAACTCGCGCGGCGATTCGTTTGTTTTCTCTCCCGCCGGGAGAGGGACGGGCATGGCAAGTTTGATCGTCAGGGGCGCACTTGCCAGCCGGCTGGGCGTTTTAGCGAAAGAATCCAAAAAATCCGCCAAGCCTTGACGTTTTTTCAGAAGGGGTGGGCGGAGCGGTTTCTTGCCGACGAGGGTTGGATATGGCGGGTTCGTTGAGCATCGCAGTCGCCGCTTGGGTCTTGGGCAAATTCAGCATTTCCCGTGCGATGTCGAGTTGTTGCGCGTAATCCGCCAGGAAATTGACACATCCGTCCGGATTACATCCCAGCCTGGCCACGGCCGAGACATTTTGCCAGGCGACAAATTTTGCGCTGCCGGCAATCAGCAGGTTGGCGATGGTCACCACATCAACATAATCTGCTTCTCCTGAAGCCTTCGTCCGTTGCAGGTTCTCATAGCCCGCCACTACCGCAACGATGTCAGGCGGGAAATGCCAATTTTCCAGCAAGGCAACACCAACCCGGGCGGAAAAGCGCCGCACCAGTTGCTCCAGTTGCGCCTGTTCCAACCCTGGATGAAAACGGTCGGCATAGATGCACAAGGGAAGCGCGCCCAGGTTGTGCACCATGCCGGCCAGCATGGCCTGCTCGGGCTTCAGGTGTTTTTGATGGAGGGCGAGGACAAAGCTGTTGGCGGCCACGACGCGGCTGTGTTCCCACAGGCATTTTAGATGCTGATCAATGACCTGGCTGTTCGCCTTGAACAGTTTTTTCATCGTGACGCTGATTACCAGATTGTGCAGCATGCGATAACCCAGCCGCGCGATGGCCGTACGCAGGGTGTTCACGCGCACGCCGCCGGTTGCCGCGCTGTTGGCAGCCTTGATGATATGGGCGGAGATGACCGGGTCGGCCGAGAGCAGATTGACCAATTGCTCGGCCGAAACATTCGGGTCGTCGATCAGTTTTCTGATCTTGATTGCGACGTCCGGCAAGGTTGGCAAATCCAGCTTGCCGGATTCGATGGCGGATAAAACTTCATCAGCGATTGATTGCTGCTGCTCAATGCTCATGGCGTCAGGCCAGCGTTTGCGCGATGCGCGTCAGGGCCTTTTGCAGATTCTCCATCGAGGTGGCAAAGGACAGGCGGATATAGCCCTCGCTGCCGAAAGCGGAGCCGGGCACCACGGCCACGCCCCCCTGCACCAGCAAGTATTCGGAGAAGG
>PCWU01000026.1:3084-5333 GCA_002787455.1 Gallionellaceae bacterium CG11_big_fil_rev_8_21_14_0_20_60_62
CGCCGGCCTTGAGACACTTGAGTCCGGGTATCTTGTTCAACTCGCTCACCACGTATTCATGCCGTTCACGGAAGGCTTTGACCATCGGGGTGATGCAGTCCTGGTCGCCGTTCAGCGCGGCTTCCGCCGCCACCTGCGAGATCGAGGTCGGGTTGGAAGTGCTTTGCGATTGCACGTTCTCCATCGCGGTGATGATGTTCTCCGGTCCGGCCGCATAACCGATGCGCCAGCCGGTCATGGCGTAGGCCTTGGACACGCCGTTCAGCACCATGGTGCGCGGTTTCAGGTCGGGACAGGCATCCAGGATGTTGACGAATTTTCCGTCAACCAAGGCGATGTGTTCGTACATATCGTCGGTGGCGATGAGAATGTCCGGATGCTGGCGCAGCACCTCGCCCAGTGCTTGCAAGTCGGCCAGCGAATAGACTGCGCCGGACGGATTGCTCGGGCTGTTGATCACCACCATTCTGGTTTTTGGCGTGATCGCCGCCGCCAGTTGCGCGGGCGTCATCTTGAAGCCCTGTTCGATACCGGCTTGCACGATCACCGGCTTGCCTTCGGCAATCAGCACGATGTCCGGATAAGACACCCAGTACGGCGCGGTAATGATCACTTCGTCGCCGGGGTTGATGGTGGCCAGCGCCAGATTGAAGAAACTCTGTTTGCCGCCGCAGGAAACCAGAATCTGTTTGGCCGTGTAATCAAGTCTGTTGTCGCGCTTGAACTTGGCGATGATGGCCGCTTTCAGCGACGCGGTGCCGCCGACTGCGGTGTACTTGGTGAAGCCCTTGTTGATCGCCGTGATGGCGGCGTCCTTGATGTGCTGCGGCGTGTCGAAATCCGGCTCTCCCGCGCCCAGTCCGATGATGTCTTTGCCTTCGGCTTTCAGCTTCGCCGCGCGGGCGGTGACGGCGAGGGTGGGGGACGGTTTGATGGCTTGCACGCGGCGGGAGAGAGACACGATTTTTCCTCTGTGGTGGATGGGTGGCGCGGATTATACGCGTGCCGTTCAGTGAGGTGAATTGCTATTCCGGGGCAATATGCGTCCAATATCGGCGGTGCGTCCGACGCCAGGGTTCCAGACTAAAGTCTTCCTTGTTCATCTCGATCAGGATCGCGCCGTCGCGGTCGGAACGCAGCAGTTCCGCCCCCTGCCGGGCGTAGCGCGCAACAACCGTTGGATGCGGATGGTGAAAACGGTTGCGGTAGCCTGACGTGAATACCACCTGTTGCGGCGCAACGGCGAAGACAAAAGCGTGAGTGGAAGAGGATTTGCTGCCGTGATGCGGCGCGACCAGCAGGGTGGCGGGCAGTTTGTCCGGGTGCTGTTTGAGCAAGCGCGCTTCACTGGCCCGTTCGATGTCTCCGGTGAGCAGAATATGCCGCGTGCCGATGCTGATGCGCAATACGCAGCTTTGATCGTTATCATGTTGTTTGCGGCTGGCTGATGTTGCGCCAGGATGCAGTATTTCGAAAGTGACCCCCTCCCACTGCCAGACATCGCCGTCGCGACAGGGCCGCACCGAAGACGCGCCCGCGAGCAGCGGATGATCGGCGGCCATCGAGGTTTTGATCCAGTCTGGCACCAGCGCCTCGCGCACCGAGGCGGTGCCGCCGACATGGTCGAGATCGCCGTGGCTCAGGATCAATCCGTCCAGTCGGGCGATGCCCATCGCGCGCAGCACCGGCACCAGAATGCGGTTGCCGCTGTCGGCCTCGCCGGAAAAATCCGGCCCTGTGTCAAACAGCAGCGTGTGCTGCGCGGTCTGCACCGCCACTGCCAACCCCTGCCCGACGTCAAAAATCAGAATGCGCGCGCTGTCTGGCGCGGGTTTTTCGGGTGTAACCAGAAACATCGGCAACAGCAGGATCGCACCCAGCGCGCGCAAGGGAAAACCGTGCGGGGCGAGAATCCAGGCCGCGCCCAGCACTCCCAGCGCGATGCTCCAGTCCGGCGGCGCATGTTGCGTCCACACCGCCAGCGGCAACCGATCCAGCCATTGCAGAAAATCCATGCACAGGGCAAGCGCCCAATGGGCGAGGGGCAGCGCCCAGTCGAACAATGGCAAAGCGCCAAGCAGGGTCAACGGCACCACCACGAAGCTGACCAACGGGATGGCGAGCGCATTGGCGACGGGCGAGATCAACGACAGTTGCTGGAATAGGGCGAGCAAGGGCGGGATCAGGCCGACCATCATCGCCCACTGCACTTTGCCGTAAGTTTTCAGCCAGTGCGGTTGCCCAAGGCG
>PCWU01000152.1 GCA_002787455.1 Gallionellaceae bacterium CG11_big_fil_rev_8_21_14_0_20_60_62
TGTCCAACACTGCCGTGCTGCCGTTCATGGCGCGCAATCCGCCGCAATGGCTGCGCGAACTGCGTTTCAACTGGGATGCGCTGGCTAACCAGTGGAACCAGTGGGTGCTGGGCTACAACCCGGAAACGCAGTTCGCTTTCCTCACCCGCCTCGGCATGGAAAACATCACCTGGCAAAAGATGGCGCTCAACATGCTGGCGGGCATCTTCATTCTGGTCGGTCTGTTCACCCTCATTTTGTTGCGCCGGCTGGTGGTGCGCAGCCGCGACCCGGTGCAGGCGGCCTGGCTCAAACTGTGCCGCAAACTGGAAAAGGCAGGCTTGCCGCGAGCGCCGCACGAGGGACCGCGGGATTACGCCGCGCGGATTGCCCAAGTGCGCCCTGAACTCGCCGCGCGGATGCAAGAACTCGCAGCCCGTTACGTCGCCTTGCGCTATCAGGCGCGAGACGATAGCTTGTCACGGCAGGCCTTCCGCCGTGCCGTCGCTGTATTCAAGCTATAATCCGCGCCACTTTTTCTCAAGACACGCATCATGCAGATCACCCGAAGGCTGGAATTCGACGCCGGCCACCGCATCCCCAACCACACCAGCCAGTGCAAACATCTGCACGGGCACCGCTATGCCATCGAGATCACCCTGGCGGGCGACGTCATCACCGCCGAAGGCGTGTCGGAACAGGGCATGGTGATGGATTTCTCGGACGTGAAGCGCATCGCGAGGGAACGCGTGGTGGACGCGTGGGACCACGCCTTCCTGGTCTGGCGCAAGGATAAAGTGGTGCTGGATTTTCTGCAGGCGCTGCCGGATCACAAGACCGTGATTCTGGAGGCAGTGCCGACGGCGGAGAACCTGGCGCGGATCGCGTTCGACCTGCTGCACGAGGCTTACCGAGACACCTTTGGCAATCACTTGCGCCTGGTGCGCGTGCGCCTGTTCGAAACGCCGAACAACTGGGCGGATTGCACGCTTTAGCAGGCCCTGGTTGAGGAGCGAATGGCCTGTATCCCCGGCGCTGGCCAAGATCAAATTCAATTTACGATCCGATTAACATGGAAACAAATCAATCAGAATTACAGAGGTATCCGCAATCTTCCTTGCCGCGCCACCCGCTGGCGGGGGTGATTGCGGTGGTCGGTTGTGACGGTTCCGGAAAGTCCACACTGACCGCCGATCTTCTCGCCCGTTTAAGCGAAAAAAACCATGTTGAATGGCTCTACCTCGGACAGTCCTCGGGCAATATTGCCGACTGGATTAGAAGCGTGCCGGTGGTGGGCGCGGCATTCGCGCGTTATTTGGCGCGCAAGGCGGAACGGGCGCACAGCAAAAAGGAAGCGGCCCCGGACACGCTGACCACGCTGGTGATTTATTTGCTTTCGCGCTGGCGCGCGCACAAATTTCATCGCCTGCCGGGCTTGTGCAAGCGCGGGGTGATCGTCATCACCGACCGCTACCCGCAAGCCGAAGTCCCCGGCTTTTATTTCGACGGGACCGGTCTTGGAGCGGTAAAAGCGGAAAGTTGGCTGGCACGCAAACTGGCGGCGCGCGAGTTGCGTCTGTACCAATGGATGGCGAGCCATCTGCCGACGCTGGTGATCCGGCTTAATATCGACGCGGACACAGCCCATGCGCGCAAGCCGGACCACAAACTGTCGATGTTGCGCGACAAGACAAGCGTAATTCCGACCCTGCACTTTAACGGTGCAACCATTCTCGACCTGGACGGGCGCGATCCTTATGCGGAAGTGCTTGATGCGTCCTTGCATGCCATTGACGCCGCCCTCGGCAAGAGTAATACCTGATTGGCTGACGCCATCGTGCGCCTTGTGCCTGACCCCGCAACCGTCATTTTTTGAAGTGTCCCATGCTATCTTTTCATCATGCCAACTGAAAATAATTCAAACCACGCGGCCGCACCGCGCAAAAAACCCGACATGCCCGATGCAACGCTCCAATCCGTCACGCCTCCGCTCATCCTGCCCGGCGTAATCGCTGTCATCGGTTGCGATGGCACGGGAAAATCCACCCTCACGGCGGATTTGCTGACCAATCTGCGTCAGCGGGGCCAGACTGAAAGGCGCTATCTGGGGCTGGTATCGGGAGAAATGGGTGAAAAAATCAAGCAGCTACCCCTTATCGGCATCAGGCTTGAGCACTATCTGGCGAACAAGGCGCAACGCGCCCAGGATACCCGCAAAAAATTGCCCGGCACCGGGACCGCTCTGATCATGCATCTGCTTTCCCTGTGGCGTCTGAGGCAATTGCGCCGGGTGATCCGTCTGGCACAAGACGGTGTCATTGTCGTCGCCGACCGTTATCCGCAGGCGGAAATCTACGGTTTCCGTTACGACGGCCCCGGGCTCAAGGATGACCCGGCCCATAACCGGCTGGTGCGCAAACTGGTGGCGCGCGAATGGAAACTTTATGCGCTGATGGCCGGTTATCTGCCGGCGCTGGTGATCCGTCTCAACATCGACGCCGAAACGGCGCACGGGCGCAAACCCGACCACGCAATGGAGGAACTGCGGGATAAAATTTCGGTCATGCCCCGCCTGAATTTCAACGGCGCAAAGATTGTCGAGATCGATGCACGCGCTCCGTATGCGGAAGTTTTAAGCTCGGCGTTGCAGGCAATCGAAACGGTGCTGCCACGCGATTAGCGAACTGCTGTCAGCGGCGGTGCGCGGTTAAAAAATCAAGCCTGCCACCGTCGGTGAGGACCAGTGGACAACCTGGCTCGGTCGAAAAGAATTCCCCGTCCACCACAAACTGATCATCAAAGTTGAATTCAAGCCGGTGCGCGTTATGGCTGATATAGCCGTTGTCCGGCGTTATCCAACGGTTGCGGCGACCGCGCAGCAAGCCGGGAAGCGCGCGCAACAAATAGCGCGGATGTGAACGCACACAGGTCAGGCGCAGCGGCGCGGATTCTTCACCCCAGAACGGCCGCATCCCCAGAAACAGTCTGTCCAGCGTAGTGACATGCAGAATTCCACAGTCCGCGGCGGGATGCTTTACGCCGTCGATCGCCATGCTCATTGGAACCGGTGAGGCAATCTCGTGCTCGCCGCGCGCCAGGGCCGCTACAAAGCGCAACAGCGCAATGCCCGGACCGATTTCCCCGCGCAAACCCATGGTATGTACGTTGTTTCGGCAGTAATGCACCCCCTGATAAATTGCGGCGGCACCAAATGACATGCCATAAATTGCACTCCTCCCCGCACCCCGATCGATTCGCATGATATGGCGTTGAGTCGTTTCAAATCCGGCAACCCCCAACCCGGCACGCTCGATCAGGCCGGCCAGCGCACGCTCGGGGCGGCCGCCAAATCCCGCATCTGCGGCATTCATGTTGGTCGTGCCGGAACGCAAAAGCACCAGTCGCGGCATGGCGCGGAAAGGTTTGCGTCCGAGCAGTGTGTTGAGCACCGCTTGCACCGTGCCATCCCCGCCGCTAACGACCAGCGTGTCGATGTCATCGGGCGCCAACTCATCCAGCGCCCGTTCCACCGAGGCGGGATCCGATACTTCACGGAAAGGAATCTGCGGATGGGCATCCAGCACCCGTCGCATCACCCCCGGTGATTTCAGATTTGCCCCGCTGCCGGGATTGAGCACAACCCCCAGGCGCAACGGGGCGCGTGATACCGCAAGCGCAAGCACCGCCGGGTCGGCCTCCGCCGATGGGGTTGCTGCGGATTGTCCAATGTTGCGTGCGTGTATCATCTTTCCTTCCCTGTGCGCCGGATCAAAACGGGCATTGTAGCAACAGCCCCGCAAAAAAGTGCCGCCCTGATTAAGGCAGTGCACGGGGCCAATAATGCCGGGTTAAAGAAAACCACAGCCCGAACCAGGCAACGCCGATGAGCCAGCCGGCAACCACGTCGCTCGGATAATGCACGCCGAGCGCGATGCGCGAGATGCCGGTCGCCAAGATCAGGCCGGTCGCCGCACAATACACACCAAAACGCAGGCCCCGATGGGGCAGAAAACACGCCAGCACCAACGCCGCAACCAGATAGAACAGGGTACTGTTGAGGGCGTGGCCGCTGGGAAAACTTTGCGAGCCGACATGATCCAGATGGGCCACCAGATCGGGGCGCGGGCGCCCCACCCAATGTTTGATGGCGCTTGATAAGCCGATACCGCTGGACAAAACCGCGGCAACGAACAAGGCGCTGCGCCAGCGATGCAAAAGCCATAAACCGGCGATCATTACGCCGGCCAACAGCAGGCGCGGGAGCGTATTCCCCAGCCGGGTCAAGCCATGCCAAAGCGTGCCGACCCATTCCGGGCCGGCCAGTCGTGCGGAATCATCGCTCACGCGGAACCATAACAGCAGAGGCTGATCGAAAAACGCGGGACCTGATCGGGTTAGCATAAAACCCCAGGCGCAGATGCCCATGAGCAAGAGCAAGCACCCTGCGGATATTGCGCGCGTGGTATTGATTTTTAAAGGCTTCACTGGAGACAAAGTTTCAACCGGAAAAGTTTCAATCGGCGGGGTTTTAACAAGTAGGGACGTTGTCTTGGACGCCCATTCCATTGGCACCTCCACATGCGGGATAGTAGGGTAAAATTTTGCTCTCGGGGTCGGATTTTTTCGCTCCGCCATATGACTGATGTAAAGGAATTGACGATGACATTTCGCTCTTTGCTGCTAACCCTGTCTTTAACCATCTGCATCTACCCGGCGGCCCACGCCAATGACAACAAGACCTGGGCTGACATCAGCGATGCCGGCCTGGCTCTCACCATTGGTGCTGCCGTGGCCACCCCCACCCTGCGTGGCGACTGGCAGGGACTGGGGCAAGCGGCGTTGAGCGGCTTTGTTGCAAGCGGCATCTCGCAGGGGCTTAAAGCGACGATCCACGAGCAGCGTCCCGACCACAGCGACGACAAGAGTTTCCCTTCCGGCCACACCACGGTGGCCTTTGCCTCGGCGACCACCCTGCACCGCCGCTACGGATGGAAATTTGGCTTCCCCGCTTACGGGGTGGCAGCACTCACCGGTGTTGCCCGTGTCGCCGCCCGCAAACACCATTGGTGGGATGTGGCAGCGGGTGCTACGCTGGGAACAGCCAGCGGCTGGTTTTTCACCGACGCGTTTAACGACAAAGTACAACTGACACCCTGGGTTGACGGCAAGAATGGGGGGGTCCTGGTAGGCGGGTCATGGTAAAGTTGGCTTCGCCCTTCGCGCTTATTTTCGTTTAACGAATCTCGCGTGGCGAGGGCATACCGTACCCCTCACCCTCCGGGAGAGGGGAGAGAGGGACGGGGGTGAGAGAAATACACAGGATGCAGACGATTCACCTTTTAGGGGGCCTGCGCCATGTGCGTTAACCCGGACATTGACAAACTTGTTTGCAGATCTTTGACATGAACGCCATTTCACCGTTGTCTCTCGCAGCAACTTCAATTCGACGCAACCTGGCAGTGGGTTTTGTGTCGCCCTGCCCGCAAATGGGTAAATCGGGCCCGCCACCTTTCGCGCTTTTGCTCATGTTGCTGGTTTTTGCACTAGCACTGCCCGCTCCCGCCACGGCAGAAACGGGGGATGCGCGCGATATCTACGGACTGTGGGTTGACCACAAATTGCGTGAAAAACAGAAGGTGGCCGTATTGATCGAGGATTGCGGCGGGGATTTATGCGGGCGCATCGTTTGGCTGAAAAAGGCAGTTACGGCCAACGGCATCCCCAAGCGCGACTTAAAAAATTCGGATACGGCTTTGCGCCAGCGCCCACTTTGCGGCCTGAAAGTAATGAATGGTTTCCGGCAGACAAAGAAAAATACCTGGAGCGAGGGCCACATCTACAACCCCTCCAGCGGCAAATTTCTCAACAGCACGATCAGCTTGTTGCAAGACGGCTCGCTGCGGATCAGGGCTTATCTGGGGATGCCGCTGTTTGGCAAGACCCTGCAATGGGTGCGCCCGCAAGAGAATCTGCTTCGCTGCAACGACCAGCCGATTCGCACGCAGCGCATTATTACAACCGATGCGGGCAGGTAAAACGAAAATCTTTCAGTCCAAATAACGAACGCGCTCAATCTTTCTTGCCGCGACTGCTCCGCCGGATCAGTAGCAGCATAAACAGCGGCGGCAACGTGGCGGCAACGCACGCCGCAAACCCCGCGCCAATCAAGCCAATCCACAGTGTGAGCAGCACGAACAGGACGATGTAGATAAGCGTGGTCACCGCGTTTACCAGCAACACTTTGCCCGCGTTCCCGGTGGCGTAGGCTGCGGCACGCAGAGGGGCTGTGGCGAGATCAAAACTGGCAGCCAGCAGCATCAAGGTAAGTATCGGGGCCGCCACCGCAAAATCCTTGCCGAGCAGCGTGTTAAGCAACGCGTCGCCAAAAACATAACTCACCAGCACGAACAGCAGGCCAAAACCGCCGCTAACCAGAGCTGTGCGATAGGTAACCTGTTTGAATGCATCGCTGCCCTGATTCCAGCTTCGTGTCAGATCCGGAAAAATCACTTGGCGAATCAGCGCGGAGGGTTTGGATAGCACGCTGGAAAGTTCGCGCACCAGCCGCAGCAGGCCTGCTTCGGCAGGCCCCAACAGATAACCGACCAGCATGATGGATGCGTACTTGTAGGCAAGATCAATGTTCGACTGCCAGTAAGTCACCCACAGGAAATGGCGCAATCCTGGAAATTCCGACAATCCTGCATCGCGCACCGTTTCACCCTCCTGGGGGCGGCCGATACGCTTGCGATATTCATGCCGACCGCGCCAGCTCAGGTAAATGTTTTCAGCGGCATAGGCGACCGCCAAAATTGCCACAAAGACTGCCAGCGTGCTGTCGTACCACCAGGCAACGGTCACACCGCAGAAACGAATAACCGGGCCAATGGCCATCTGCCTACCCAAGGCATCAAACTCGTCATACAGTCGCAGAATTCCATTGGCGGTGCCGTTGCCGGTCGTCAGCAGGACCAGGCTGTAGGCGGCCAGCAACATGACATGGTCGCGATCCATGCCGAGTGACGGGCCGATGAAAGGTGCCGCGATAATGGCGAGAGCCGTGGCGACAAGGCTGGCCCTGCGGTCCACGCGGCGACACACCTTGATCAGTCGGCGCAGTGCCCGGGTATCGCCGGCATCATGCGCCGGCACGCCATAGCGCACCACGGCTTCAAACGGTTGAAAGTTGAGCAGGCCGCGCAACAGCAAAGCATAGGCCTGGATCATCGCCACCAGGCCGAACTCGGCGGGGCCCAGCGCGCGCGCCATCAGGGTGGTGGCACCCAGCGACAACACGGCGGCAATCGCCCTGCCGCGAAACAGGTAACCGAAATTGCGCAGCACCCGGCGCATCGGGCCGGGTTCGTTCAGTTTGTCGTTATGGCGGGTTTTGCTCACGCGCGCTTCCTGTTGCCAACGTCTAACCCAATCCGGCAGGATGGTGTCGCATCGGAAATTTGTTTGCATAAAAGCAAAGCAGCCGGCAAAAAAGCCGGCTGCCGGATTCTGCCTTCGGCAGTCTGCCGCCGCGTTTTACGCCTGTGCCCGCAACTCCGCGAATGCGGCACAAACCGCATCGATTTGTTCGGTCGTGTGCGCCGCACTGAGACTGCAACGGATCAGCGACACGCCGTCCGGGGTGGCCGGTGGCAGCATCAGGTTGACATAAACGCCTCGCTGCAAGAGGTTGTTCCAGAATTGCAGCGCCTCGGCAACCCCATCGATCACGACGGCAATCACCGGGCTGGGGGGAGCTCCCAGTTTATAGCCCAGTGCACTCAAGCCATCATGCAGACGCTGCGCGTTGTCGTGCAGACGCCGGCGCAGATGGGTCCCCGCCTCCAGCTTGTGCAGTGCGCAGCGGGTCGATGCGATGGTGGCCGGAGAGGGCGATGCGGTAAAAATGTAGGGACGACTCGAGTAGCGAATCAATTCAAGTTCCGGCACGCTGCTGACGCAGAAACCGCCTGCTCCGCCCAGACTCTTGCTGAAGGTTCCGACAATAAAATCCGCGTCGTCAAGCAAGCCCAGCTCTTCCACCAGGCCGCAACCTTTTTCACCCAGCACACCGAGGGAGTGGGCTTCATCAATCATCAGATAGCCGCCAAATTCGCGCTTCACGTCGACAATTTCCTTGAGCGGCGCGCGATCTCCAAGCATGCTATAGATACCCTCCACCAGAATCAGCGCATCAGCGGCGCGTTTGCCCAGGCGGCGCATGCGCTTGGCCAGGTCTTCCGGGTTGTTGTGACGAAAGCGGATAATTTCCGCGCCGCCCAGACGGCATCCATCATAAATGCTGGCATGACAATCCGCGTCAAGCAACACCACATCATCCGGCCCGGCCAGTGCCGACAGCATCCCGAGATTGGCCTGGTAGCCGGTGGAAAACACGATGCCGTCACTTTTGCCATAAAACCCGGCGATTTCCTGCTCTAGCTTGCGGTGCCCGGAATAGCTGCCGTTGGCCATCCGCGAGCCGGTGGTGCCGGTACCCTCGTGCTCCAGCGCGGTGCGCGCGGCGGCGATGCAATCCGGATCGAAGGTAAGCCCCAGATAATTATTGGTTCCGGCAAGAATGGTTGGCCGGCCGTGAATCACCCCCTCGGTCGGCGATATAATTTTCTCGATCTGAACGCCGAACGGGTTAATCCCCAATGCTTCAAGTTGCTGGCGGGTGGCCGCCAGATTCTGAAATTTGTCAAAAATGCCCATTATGCTTCACTCGACTGGATAAGTTTTTCAACCTGGATGGCAAGATCTTTGACGGTTTTAATGTCAGGCAGAATGCTCACCGGAATGGAAATGTCAAAGCGGTCTTCAATGAATAGCAGCAAGTTCATGATCTGCAGCGAGTCCAAATCGAGCTGGCCCGCCAATTCGGTTTCCTCGTCGACCGCCACGCGCCCGTGGGTAAAAGATGCCAACTCTTCATATAGCTGAGCGAGAATGTCTTTGTATTCCATAATAAACCCTCTTTTTATTTCTCTGTGTTCTTGGTGTTCTTGCCGAAAGTTCTGGCGAGGCCGCGCTCAAGCCTGAATTCGGGATGCCAACCGATTACCCGGGTGAAATTCTCGCCGTTGCACACCCAGTCCGGATGGGTGATTTCCCTGACTTTGCCCGGCGTCAACATCGGCGCATAGCCAAATAAACGGGCACCCCACACATTGAGCAATGCCGCAAAATTAAGCATGGCAACAGGGATGGGCAAGCGGCGCACCGGAGCACCATCGCGCAATACGCGTCCGGCGATATCCAGCACCGACTCCCAGTCATAACCGCCAGGGCAACCATCATCCAGCTCAAAAGTTTCACCGTAACCGGTGTCAGCCGCCAGCCATTTTACTACAGCAGCGGCCAAATCTTCGACGTAAATCAGCGAAAAACAGCGCCGCCCGCCAGCGGGGAGCGGGGCAAAACCCCTGGCCATGGAGAGAAATAGCGGGAGCATCTCACGATCCCCCGGACCGAACACAGCGGGCGGGCGTAGCACAGTCCAGCGCAAATTCTCCGCCGCCGCCTTGACTGCACATTCACCGCGCCATTTGCTGGCGGCATAGTGTGAAAGTTCCGGGACGCGGGCGGCCAGCGAGGAAATCAGCAAAAAGCGCGGCATCTCCTTCTGGCGCGCCGCAGCCTGCGCAACACGCCGCGCGCCATGTTCGTTGATCCGGTCAAAATCCGCGCGGCTCACCCCGCGCACCGCGCCCGCGCAGTGAATAATCGCCCGGGTGTCGGCCACCAGCGCATCGAGCGCGGCATCGTCTTCGAGGTCTCCTGGTAACCACTCCACCCCGGGCAAGTTCGGGGGGACGCGCCCTTTTCTGGGACGATAAAGGGCGCGCACATGCCATCCTGCAGCGGTCAGGTGTGTCAGGAGTGTCGTGCCGACAAATCCGGTCGCACCGGTAAGGGCAAGCTTGGGATGATTGCTCAAGCGGCGGGGTTCCTGGAACGGGTAGTTTGCACTGCGCCTGAAATATCCGCACCCGCTTTGATCGCGCGCGAATCAATTAACCGGGGAATATCCGGCATGGTGACGGCAGCTTCGTTAACAGCGGAGGCTGCAAGTTGAAATTGTTTCGCTTCCTGTTCTCGTCTGCGCAGAAAATCCACTTTGGTACCCGACCGCGACAGCTTGCCGGATGAAGTACGGGGAAGCGTGTGGCGCGGCACAAATTCGATGATGCAGCCAATCCCGATTTCTTCATGAATCTCGCGATGGAGCCGCCGGGTGAGGATATCCAGCACGGCCGAATCGGTGATATTGCATTGCACCACGACTACCGCAATCTCGTCTCCTTGCGGTCCCGCCACGGAAAAAGCCGAAGCGTCCAGAGAACGCAATTCGGGCTGACGCTCAACGATGCGCTCGATATCCTGCGGCCAGATATTGCGCCCATTGATGATCAGCATGTCCTTATGGCGGCCGGTTACCACGATGTTGCCGTCCACCAAATACCCAATGTCTCCGGTATCCAGCCAGCCGTCCGGCGACAATGCCTGCCGCGTCTCCTCGGGCAATTCAAAATAGCCCGACATTACGCTCGGCCCCCGGACCTTGATCAGCCCGACATGAAAATCGGGCAACGCGTTATCCCGATCATCCCGAATTTCAACTTCATGGCCCGGCATCGCCACGCCGCAGCGCACAAAACCGGCGCCCTTGCCCGACTCCACCGGAGTCGCCCGCAGGTTTTCCGCCAAGTCGTCGGCATCAATCCAGTCAACCACAACACCATGCCGCAAGGGCATGAAACTGATCGCCAGCGAGCTTTCCGCCATGCCATAGCTCGGCACAAACGCGAGCGGATCAAATCCCGCCGGCGCCAGCAGGTCGGCAAACCGCTTGAGCGTCTCGGCGCGTATCGGCTCCGCGCCGATACCCGCCACGCGCCAGGCCGAAAGATCATACCGCGCCACATCCTCGGCGCGAATCCGGCGCGAACACAACTCATAGCCGAACGGCGGACTAAATGCGATGCTTGCCCGCGTGCGGCTCATCAACTCCAACCAGCGGCGCGGACGCATGGCAAAATCGCGCGTGTCGATATAGTCAATCGAGCGCTGTGTGGCAACCAGGGCCAGCATGCAACCGACCAGCCCCATGTCGTGATAAAACGGCAGCCACGATACGCAGCGGTCATCGGCACGCATGTCAATACCGTGATTCACCACCCCGAACAGGTTGGCCATCACGGTCCGTTGCGTAATGATTACGCCGCGCGGGAAACCGGTGCTGCCGGAGGTGTATTGCAAGTAGGAAATTTCATCCGGGCCGCTGCATTTAAGCTCTGCATCCGTTTCCGGTAACGCCTCGAATGCGGCCGGTGTTCCGACAAAAGCAAGCCCCATTCCATCGGCCGCCTCGTCAAGAAAACGGGAAAAATCTTCCGATGATACCGCCACCGAAGCACTGCAACCGCGCAGCAAGCCGCGCAGCTTTGCCACATATGCCGCATGACCGCCAAGATTCACTGCGGCGGGCAGCGCCACCGGCACCAGACCGGAATATTGACAGGCAAAAAAGAAACGCAGGAAGTCCGGATTGGTATCCGCCACCACGGCAACCCGCGAGCCACGCTGCAAACCGAGCGAGAGGAGGCGCCGGGCGAGCGTCAGCGCTTGTTGGCGAAGCTCGCGATACGGCAGCACGGCAACAAGTTTGCCGCCGCCGGAATAGAAGTTCGCGCCAGTTTCGCCTTGCGCCGCGTAATCCAGTGCCTCAGCCAGGGTGGCAAAATCTGCGCGGCGCAGAAACAGGGAACTCTCCGTCGGGGTTGCCGACAGAGGCGATTTAATTTCAGACATCTGGTTCAAAATATATCCTTGTCAAGGCATTCGGGCGGGCGCTGAATCCAAGATCGCAAAGCCCTTGCGCAATCGAACTCCGGCTTGATGCGTGCGGATTGTAATATGCCGCAAGGCGCGATGCAAACCGCGCCCGCCACCCCTTCGACCCCACAAAATCAACGGATTTTCCGGGTTGATAGAAAAGCAAAAATGCCGAATTTTCAATCTTCTCAATGCCCGCTTTCAACGTAATTTTTGCACTGCGTCTTCCACCCGCTCAACCGCGATAATTTCCATGCCCTCGATCTTGTGTTTAGGGGTGTTGGCTTTGGGGATGATGGCGTGAGTGAAACCGAGTTTGGCGGCTTCTTTCAAACGCTCCTGGCCGCGCTGGACCGGGCGCACTTCACCGGCCAGCCCGACTTCGCCGAACACCACCATCTTGTCCGGCAGCGGCCTGTTCTTGAGGGAGGAAACGATGGCGAGCAGCACGGCAAGGTCGGCGCCCGGTTCGGTGATCTTGACCCCGCCCACCGCGTTAATGAACACATCCTGATCGAAGCAGGCGATGCCGGCGTGGCGATGCAGCACCGCGAGCAGCATGGCGAGCCGGTTCTGTTCCAGTCCCAGCGAGAGGCGGCGCGGGCTGGGGGAATGCGCGTCGTCGAGCAAGGCCTGAATCTCCACCAGCAAGGGGCGAGTGCCTTCCTGCGTCACCATCACGCAGGAGCCGGGCACTTGTGCGCCGTGCTGCGACAGAAACAGCGCGGACGGGTTGCTCACCTCGCGCAGCCCCTTCTCGGTCATGGCGAACACGCCCAGTTCGTTCACCGCGCCAAAGCGGTTCTTGAAGGCGCGGATGAGGCGGAAGCTGGAATGCGTGTCGCCCTCGAAATACAGCACGGTATCGACGATGTGCTCCAGCACTCTGGGACCTGCCAGCGCACCCTCCTTGGTGACGTGGCCGACGAGGATGATGGTGACGCCGCTGCTCTTCGCCTGCCGCGTCAGTTGCGCCGCGCATTCCCGCACCTGCGCCACCGAACCGGGGGCGCTCGTCAACTGTTCGGAATACACGGTCTGGATGGAGTCGATCACCACCACGTCCGGCCTCTCGCGGCTGACTACGGCCTGGATCTTTTCCAGCTGAATCTCCGGCAACAGATGCACTTCGCGCGCATTGAGGTCAAGTCGCTTGGCACGCAGCGCGATCTGTTGCGCCGATTCTTCGCCGCTGACATAGAGGACTTTCCGGTTGGTCGAGAGGTGTGCCAATGCTTGCAACAACAAGGTGGATTTGCCGATGCCGGGATCGCCGCCGATCAGCACCACGCCGCCGTCCACCAGCCCGCCGCCCAGCACCCGGTCGAATTCGGCGATGCCGGTCGGCGTGCGCGACACTTCGCTCGCTTCCACCTCCACCAGTTGCTGCAACTTGCCCGAGGCCGCCAGCGCGCTGTAGCGGTTCTTGCCCGCCGCCGGCAGCGCTTCCGCCACCGTTTCGACCAGCGTATTCCACGCACCGCAGTGCGGGCACTGGCCCTGCCATTTGGGCGATTGCCCGCCGCACTCGGTGCAGGAATAAATCGTTTTTGCTTTGGCCATGATCGCCTCTTATGGAAGGCTGCAAGAATAACGCAGTTCTCCTCGGGTAGAATAGCGGCATGCTCCGCCTCACCGAAATCCGCCTGCCGCTCACCCATCCTGCCGACCATCTCAAGGCCGCGATCCTCAAGCGATTGGGCATCGCCGCCTCGGAACTGCTGGCCTTTTCGATCTTCCGGCGCGGCCATGATGCGCGCAAAAAAAACGCGATCATGCTGGTCTATACCGTGGATGTTGAAGTACGCAACGAAGCCGCGCTGCTCGCGCAGAACATCCCGCATGTCGGTCCGGCGCCGGACATGCGCTACCGTGTCGTGGCGCAGGCGCCGCTGGATTTGCAGGAACGTCCCGTGGTCATCGGCA
>PCWU01000006.1:0-3031 GCA_002787455.1 Gallionellaceae bacterium CG11_big_fil_rev_8_21_14_0_20_60_62
CGCCTGCTTTCCCCGATCACCCCGCATATCGCGCAAACGCTGTGGAAGGAACTGGGATTGGGCGACGACATCCTCGCCGCGCCCTGGCCGCAAGTGGATGAAGCGGCGCTGGTGCAGGACGAGATCGAGCTAGTAATCCAGATCAACGGCAAGTTGCGCGGCAACCTGCGCGTGGCGAAAGAGGCGGACAAGACCGCCATCGAACAGCTCGCTCTGGCGCACGAAGCAGTGCAGAAACAACTCGGTGGCGGCGCGGCAAAACGCGTGATCGTGGTGCCGGGACGGCTGGTGAATGTGGTGATCTGATGATGAATCTGACCCGCACGCTGCTGCTTCTAACCGTCTTGACCCTGGCCGCGTGCGGTTTCCACCTGCGCGGCAGCGTACCGCAGGATGTGCAGTTCGCTTTCAAGTCGCTGTATCTGCAAGCGCCGGCTGAAACCCTTTTCGTCATCGATCTGCGTCGCGCCCTGCTCGGCAACAAGATCACGCTGGCCGCCGCGCCGGAGCAAGCCGAGCTGGTGCTGGAGGTGCTGTCCGAACAAACCAGCAAACACATCCTGTCTCTCTCCGGTAGCGGCAAGGTGCGCGAGTATGAGTTGCGTTACCGGGTCTCGCTGCGCGCCCACGATGCGCAACGCAACGACTGGCTGCCCGCCGACTCGATCCAGTTGACGCGCCTGCTGACCTTCGACGACGAGCAACTGTTGGCTAAGGAAAATGAAGAGGCGCAGTTGTACAAGGACATGCGCGCCGACGCGGTGGCGCAGACCCTGCGCCGCCTGAATCGGGCCAAACCAAAGGAATAGCGGAATGCGCATCAGCAGCGAAGATCTGCCGCGCCATCTGGCCAAAGGTCCGGGGCCGCTGTATGTGATCCACGGCGAGGCGATGCTGCTCGCCCTCGAGGCGGCGGATGCGATCCGCCTTGCCGCGCGCGACGCGGGTTATACCGAACGCGAAGTATTCATCGCCGAACCGCATTTCAAGTGGGCGGAACTAAAGAACAGCGCGCAAAGTCTGTCGCTGTTTGCCGCGCGCAAGGTGATTGACCTGCGACTCCCCTCCGGCAAGCCAGGCGTGGACGGCGCGCAGGCGCTACAGGCGCATTGCGAAAATCTGCCGCCGGATACCGTCACCCTGATCTCGCTGCCCAAGCTGGAGCCGGCCGCGTACAAGAGCAAATGGTTCAGCGCGCTGGAACAGCACGGCCTGGTCATCAGTGCGGATGAAATCCCGCTGGCCGCCTTGCCGGTCTGGATCGCCCAGCGCCTGCAGCGCCAGCAACAAAGCGCCAACAAGGAAACCCTGACCTTCCTCGCCCAGCGAGTGGAAGGCAATCTGCTTGCCGCCCTGCAGGAAATCCAGAAACTGGCCCTGCTGTTCCCGCCCGGTGCGCTCACCTTTGAACAAGTCAGCGGCGCGGTAATGGATGTGGCGCGCTATGACGTGTTCGATCTTTCGGCGGCGATGCTGGGCGGCGACGCGGCGCGTTTTGCCCGCATCCTGGACGGTCTGCGCGCCGAGGGCACGGCCACGGTGCTGATCCTGTGGTCGCTGTCCGACGACATCCGGCTGCTGGCCAAAGCTGCCCGGGCCTTGCAGCGGGGCGGCAATCTGGATCAGGCGCTGCGCGAGGCGCGCGTCTGGGGCCCAAAAAAACCGCTGGTGGAGCGCGCCGTGCGCCGCTTCAGCCCCGCCTTTGCGGAGCGCGCCCTGCAGCGTGCCGCGCAGATCGACCGCCTGATCAAGGGTCTGCGCCAGGGCGACGTGTGGGATGAGTTGTTGCAACTCGGGTTGCGCTGCGCAAGGGCGGGCGCGCGATGAGCGAAGTCTTATTGGTTTTCACCACTCTGCCGGATCGAGCGAGCGGGGAACGCATCGCCGGGGCGCTAGTCACAGAGCGCGTCGCCGCCTGCGTGAACCTTATGGCCGCAGCCACTTCGTTCTATCATTGGCAAGGAAAACTGGAACGGACGGGCGAAATTCCATTGCTGATCAAAACCACCCGCAGCGCCTACCCGCAACTGGAGCAAAGGCTGCGCGAGTTGCATCCCTATGATTTGCCGGAGATCATCGCGCTGCCGGTCGCTGCCGGGCTGCCGGATTATCTGAGTTGGGTGAGGCGTGAAACCAATGATCCTGCTCTGAATGAAAGATTGTCGGGCTGAAGCCCGACCTACCCGACAACAAAACCAAAGGATCCCGATAATGCGTCGTTTGTTGTTGCTTGCCCTGTTCTGCTTTGCGCCGCTGGCGCAGGCCGACCTCCTTTCGTTCGGCAACAAGCCAAAGTTCCTGCCGCCGGATCAGGCGTTCGTCCTGAAGATCGAGGTCGTCGACCAGCGCACCTTGCGGGCGCACTTCACCATCACGCCTGGTTACTATCTGTACCGCGACAAGACGACTTTCAGCATCGCGAATGACACGGCAAAGATTGCGCACGTGACCCTGCCGCCGGGCGAAACCAAGAACGATCCCAATTTTGGTGTGCTGCAAGTATTCCATGATTCGTTTCAGGGGGAACTCGCGCTCGAGGCGGTCGATGTGAAAATGCCGCTGGCGGTGCAGGCAACATATCAGGGCTGCAGCGACGAGGGCCTGTGTTATCCGCCGATCGAAAAGCGCTACACCCTTGAGCTGACGCAGGTCGTCAGCACCGCACCGCCCGTCATCACCCCGGCACCGGAGGATGAGAACTCGCGGATCGCGCAGCTGTTCCGCGACGGCAACTTCTGGCTGATCGTGTCCTTCTTTTTCGGCGCGGGGCTGCTGCTCGCGCTGACCCCCTGCGTGTTCCCGATGATCCCCATCCTGTCCGGCATCATCGTCGGGCGCGGCCGCCACATTACCCATGCCCATGCCTTCCTACTGTCGCTGGCTTATGTGCTGGGCATGGCGGTCACCTACGCCATCGTCGGCGTGGCGGCGGGGTATTCCGGCAGCCTGCTCTCCAATGCGCTGCAGACGCCGTGGGTGCTGGGCGGTTTTGCCGCGCTGTTCGTGCTGCTGGCGCTGTCCATGTTCGGGC
>PCWU01000006.1:3055-3400 GCA_002787455.1 Gallionellaceae bacterium CG11_big_fil_rev_8_21_14_0_20_60_62
GCGCGCTGTCCGCCATCATCATGGGACCTTGTGTCGCCGCTCCCTTGGCGGGCGCATTGCTCTACATCAGCCAGACCCACGATGCGGTGCTGGGCGGAACCGCATTATTCGTGCTGGCGCTCGGCATGGGGGTGCCGCTGCTGCTGATCGGCACCTCCGCCGGCACCCTGTTGCCAAAGGCCGGCCCCTGGATGGAAGGGGTCAAAAAATTCTTCGGGGTGACGATGCTGGCGCTGGCGATCTGGATCGTGATGCCGGTCATTCCGCTGGCGGCACAGATGCTCGCCTGGGCATCGCTGCTCATCTTCAGCGCCATTCATCTGCACGCGCTCGACCCGCTGCCCC
>PCWU01000139.1:0-13994 GCA_002787455.1 Gallionellaceae bacterium CG11_big_fil_rev_8_21_14_0_20_60_62
TGGCCACCGTCTGCGCCTCGACACCCTGCGAGGCATCCACCACCAGCAGCGCACCCTCACACGCCGACAGCGAACGCGAAACCTCGTAGGAGAAATCCACATGGCCCGGCGTGTCGATCAGGTTGAGGTTATAGATTTGCCCGTCGCGGGCTTTGTAGCTCAACGCGGCGGTCTGCGCCTTGATGGTGATACCGCGCTCGCGCTCGATATCCATCGAGTCCAGGACTTGCGCTTCCATCTCGCGCTCGGATAACCCGCCGCAAAGATGAATGATGCGATCCGCCAGGGTGGATTTGCCGTGATCGATGTGGGCAATGATAGAAAAGTTGCGGATATGTTGCATGAGGTTTGAGATAAAAATCCCGTCAAATTCGGCTGTTTCACAGGGGCGCGCATTCTAGCCGATTTTGACGGGCGCTGCCGGGCTGGGACGCGCCGCTTATTTCTCGCCCAGCCTGATCGGCACATAAGCCGTGCCGTCATTGCGGCGCACCAGCAGGGCAATATTGCGCCCGTCCGGAACCTGTTTGAGGATCGCATTGAGTTGCTTGACGCTGCGAATCTCGATGTTGCCGATCGCCAGAATGACATCCCCGCGCTGCAAATCAACCCGCGCCGCCGAGCCTTTTGCATCCAGCACCAGCAGGCCGCCTTCGACTTCCAGTTCGGCTTTTTGTTCGTCGGTGAGTTCGGCGACTTTCAGACCCAGCCGGCTAATGCTTTGCGATTGCGCATCCCCTCCCTGATAGTCGGCCGCAAGTTTCGCCGCCGCATCTTGAATCTCGCCCACCACGACGGTGACTTTCAGGGTGCTGCCTTTGCGCCACAACAGCACATCAACCTGGCTTCCCGGCTTGGTCGCCGCCACGATGCGAGGCAGATCGGACGAACTGGCAACCGGCTTACCGTCAAATTTCAAAATCACGTCACTGGCACGCACCCCTGCCTTGTCCGCCGGCGCGCCGCGCTCCACCCCGGAGATCAGCGCGCCCTCCGCTTTGGCCAGACCAAAGGAGTCCGCCAGCTCGCGCGTCATTTCCTGGATGCTGACACCGATGCGCCCGCGCGTCACCTTGCCGCTGCTGCGCAACTGCGCCACCACCTCCATCGCGACATCGATCGGAATCGCGAACGACAAGCCCATGTAACCGCCGGAGCGGCTGTAAATCTGCGAATTGATGCCAACCACTTCGCCTTTTAGATTAAATAACGGGCCGCCGGAATTGCCCGGATTGATCGCCACATCGGTCTGGATGAAAGGCACAAAATTCTCCTGCGGCAAGGAACGTCCCTTGGCGCTGACGATACCCGCCGTTACACTGCTGTCAAAACCGAATGGCGAGCCGATGGCGAGGACCCATTCGCCCACCTTGAGCTGTCCCGGATTGCCCAGCACCACCTGGGGCAGGCCGCTTGCTTCGATCTTCAGCAGCGCGACATCGGTGCGCTTGTCCGAACCCACCACCGTGGCCTTGAATTCGCGTTTATCGGTCAGGCGCACGGTGATCTTGTCGGCACGATCCACTACATGGGCATTGGTCAGGACGTAGCCGTCCGCGCTGATGATAAAACCCGACCCCAGCGACCTCGACTCTCGTTGCTGCGGCATCTGCGGGGCGAAGCGGCGGAAGAATTCATAGAAAGGATCGTTCTCGGGCAGATTCGGCATGCCCTGCAACACGGCCGGCGCCTCGATAATCTGGGTGGTGCTGACGTTGACCACCGCCGCCCCCTGTTGCGCCACCAGCGCGGTGAAATCAGGCAATTCCGCAGCCCGAACCGAGACCGCAAAAAAAGTCGCCAATAGAAACAGTCCGTAACGTCTCAACATAATTGCTCTCCCAATCTAAAACAGTGTTTGGTTTTAATGCACCACGATGGATTGCACGATGGCTTGGCGCGTGGTATTGCGCGCCATCCACCGGCCAAGCCCGAATCCGGCAAACAAACCGGCCAGCGCGCCAAGCAGGGCCAGTCCGTCCCGCGCCGCCCCGGTGCCGCCGAGCGAGGCGCCCAGCAAAGCCCCGCCAAGCAGCAACGACAAAGGTAACCCGTACATCAGCAGCGAACTGCGCAGCAGCATCCCTTCCGGCAGCACAACATTCACTTCATCCCCGATCTTGGCGTGGACCGGATTGCGGGCGCTGAATTTGCGCGGCTTATTGCCGCAAAACATCTGCGCCAGCTTGCCGCTGCCGCAACCGTTTCCACTGTTGCAATGGCTGCAACCAAAATTGCCGACCGGCGCGATATCGGCCTGGTCGCCGCGCAGGGCCAGCACGATGGCACGCATCTCATTCATTCGGCACTCCCGCGTAGCGCACCGATTCGGCCACCTTCAACACCGCGCGCGGCGGCAGTTCGCCGACGACGGTGACATAATTTTCATCCAGCCTTCTGCGGTACACATGCACCGCGCCCCGGCTGGTCAAGCCCATGCGCGCATGATGCGCAGTCTCCGAAGGCTCGATGAACACCGACAGCGCGGCCAGCCCGTCGGAATAGACAATTTGCACCACCTTTATTTTGTTGTGTAACAAAGTGCGGCGCATTTCGATGATTTTTTTGAATCCGGACGGAACGCCGTCAACCTGCCAACCGCTGGCCACACTCTCAATGTTCTCCCGCGGCAACGGCGAGAGGTTCTGCCGGCTGGCGATTTCCTCCGCATCGGTTTCATTGGCGGGCAGCCACTTGCTGTCGATATTGCCGCCAATCTGCAATTGCGAAAAAGCGTACTGCTCGATCACCCGGTCATGCTCGTCCAGCACCACCGCCTTCAGCAACAAGCCGGATTCGCTGTGCGCCCACATCTTGCGCGCATAGCGCAAGCCGTCCCTGGGCTGAAAACGAATGGTATGCACGTGGTAGTCGGCCACCCGGTCTTCCTCTTCCTGGGTAACAATATAGTTTTCTTTCAGGGTCAGAATCTGCTCCGGCAACAGCGCCGGAAAAGCCCTGCGGCTATGGCGCTTGTCGAATTTGTATTGTTTGTCGCCAAGGTACAGCCAGACCCGGTCGTTGTGCCGCACCACCTCGCGCCTCGGACCTTCGAGACCCTGCAAACGCTCGTGCTCACCCTGTTCATCGGTCAGATGGGTTATGCGCGACAACTCAACCCGGTTGCCGGCCTGATACACAAACACCCCGGAGTAATTAGTCTGGTGCGCGGCAAAAGCCATCGTGCGCAACCATTCGGTATCGTCGAACAATGGATCGGCTGTCGCAACTGCCGTGCCGGTCAACAAAACAATCCAAACAAGAAGTCTTGCGATCGCGCGCATCAGTATTTTGCCGCCACCGAGTGGATGTAGGTTGCCGCGCCTTGCACATCGGCACTGGGGGAAAACTCCTGGTGCGCCATCAGGTAATCATCATCGGTCTGGTAAGCGGCGGGAGTGACGGGATTGGGTTGATGTGCAGCGGCCATTTGCACCACCGGCTCACCGCCGACCTGCAACGACAACCACGCCACCAGCGCCAGCGCCATGACCGATGCAACGGCGGACAGGGCGTAATATTTAATCCGTTCGGAAGTATGTCGGTGCGGCGCCAAAACGGTCGGTTCGGCTTGCAGGCGCTGGTGAAACGAGCGGGAAAAATCACACCCGATATTATCCGGCTGGCGCAGCGTGTCACCGATCAGGTGATACAGCGTCCAGGTATTGTCGGCTTCCGGGTGGCGCTTGAGCCGCGCCAGCAAGGCCTCCGCGTCATCCTCGAACAACTCACCGTCCATCAAGGCCGAAATTTCCTGTTTCATGCTCACCACCTGTTGTTTTCACTGGTTCCCAACAAAGGCCGCAAATTATTTGCGACCACCTCGCGCGCGCGAAAAATGCGCGATCTGACGGTGCCGATCGGACAATTCATCACCGTCGCTATTTCCTCGTAACTCAGCCCTTCTATCTCGCGCAAGGTCAGCGCCATGCGCAAATCCTCCGGCAACTGTTGCAGCGAATCGTTCACCACCGCCACCACCTGCTTGCTCATCAACTCGTTTTCGGGGGTCGCCACCTCGTGCAGCAGGGATGCATCCTCAAACTCTTCCGCTTCTTCCGCATCGAAAGGAGTGCTGGTCGGCGCGCGCCGCCCCTGCGCCAGCAGATGGTTCTTGGCCGTATTGATCCCGATCCGGTACAACCAGGTATAAAACGCGCTGTCGCCGCGAAATGCCGGCAAGGCACGATACGCCTTGATAAAAGCTTCCTGGGTCAAATCTTCCGCTTCCGCCGCATTGCGCACAAAGCGCGAGATCAGCCGCCCGAGGCGACGCTGATATTTGCCGACCAACAGCTCGAACGCGTGCTTGTCGCCGCGTTGCGCGCGTTCCACCAATTGTTGATCGACTTCCCTGTCACCCATGCCGTTTCCCGGTTTTTGATTTGCACCGCTTGAAGCGGCGCGTGAGTATAACCGGACGGATGCACAGCGTCAGCCTTGCCCGTAACGCTCACATGGACAGCCGCCTTAAAAATTAGTTCATTTGCACGCCAGTACCGCCACTTTTGCTATAGTCGCGACATTCCTTTCCACCCTCTTCATCGTGCTCCAATTTGACACCCTCATCATCGGTAGCGGCCTGGCGGGACTGACCCTCGCGCTGAAACTGGCTGATCACCAAAAGATTGCGGTGGTCACCAAGCGCTCGCTGCTGGACGGTGCCAGCGCCTGGGCACAGGGCGGAATCGCCGCCGTGCAAACTCCGGATGACAGTCTGGAAGAACATATCCGCGACACACTCACCGCCGGGGCAGGATTATGCGACGAGCAAACCACCCGTTTCGTGGTCGAGCGAGGCGCCACCGCCGTCAGTTGGCTGATCGAACAAGGTGTGCTTTTTTCCAGAAGCGAAGGCAGTAGCACCGATTTCCACCTCACGCGCGAAGGCGGCCACAGCCGCCGCCGCATCATCCATGCCGCCGATGCCACCGGCAAAGCGGTGCAACAGACGCTGGCGGATCTGGTCCTGGCGCACCCCAACATCACCGTCCTTGAACAGCACATTGCGGTGGATCTGATTACCGGGCGGAAAATTGGCAAGGAGGAAAACTGCTGTTATGGCGCCTACATCCTGGACAAACAGTGCGACCATGTGCTGACTGTTGCGGCGCAAAATACCGTGCTGGCCACCGGCGGTGCGGGCAAGGTCTACCTGTACACCACCAATCCGGACACCGCCACCGGAGACGGCATCGCCATGGGCTGGCGTGCCGGCTGCCGTGTCTCCAACATGGAATTTATGCAATTCCACCCGACCTGTCTATTCCACCCGCATGCCAAGTCTTTCCTGATCAGCGAGGCGGTGCGCGGCGAAGGCGGCATTCTGAAACTGCCCGATGGCACCCGTTTCATGCCGCAGCACGATGAACGCGCCGAGCTGGCGCCGCGCGATGTGGTCGCGCGGGCGATCGACTATGAAATGAAAAAAGGCGGGCTGGACTGCGTGTTTCTGGACATCTCGCACCAGCCGGAAATATTTTTGAAAGAACACTTCCCGACTATCCACGCGCGTTGCCTGGCGCTCGGCATCGATATCGCCAGACAGCCGATACCGGTGGTGCCGGCGATGCACTTCACCTGCGGCGGCGTGATCACCGACCTCGCCGCGCGCACCGATAGCGCGCGCCTGTATGCGATTGGCGAAACCGCCTGCACCGGCCTGCACGGCGCCAACCGTCTCGCCAGCAACTCACTGCTTGAATGTCTGGTTTTTGCCGATGCGGCAGCCAACGACATCCTGCAACAGCCGGCCTGCTCGCCGCCTGCACTGCCCAATTGGGACGAGAGCCGGGTAACAGATGCGGATGAACTGGTGGTGGTCTCGCATAACTGGGACGAGTTGCGCCGCTTCATGTGGGACTATGTCGGCATCGTGCGCACCACCAAGCGCCTGCAGCGCGCGCAGCACAGGATTCGCCTGTTGCATGAGGAAATCAGCGAGTACTACCGCAATTTCCATATCACGGCCGATTTGCTTGAATTGCGCAATCTGGTGCAGACCGCCGATCTGATTGTGCAAAGCGCGCTGTCGCGCCATGAAAGCCGCGGACTGCATTACAGCAAGGACTATCCGCACACCCTGCCGGTCGCCCAAGCGACGGTCATCTCACCGCACGATCACGCCTGAGTCTGCCAGCGCAACCGCACCCGCAGGCGACGGAATTCCTCGCGATCCAAACTATCCGGCAGAATCACCAGACTGCGCCGCTTGCCTCCGTCGCCAACCAGGTTGATCAGGGTCAGCCAGGGAGAAACAAAACTGCTGTCTTCCACCCGGCCGCCAAAAGTTTCGCCGCCGCGCAAATAGAGCGAAATGCCGCGGTTCGAGTCGGCACCAAACTTCAAACAGGATTGCGGCAGGCGCTGCCATGCATCACGCAGCAGTACAAACCCGGCAGGGGCCAGCACAGCTGACGCCCCAACCCATTGCCACAAAGGGGAAAGCGGCAAGCTGAAGAGCAGCATCAAGCTAAACCCGGCGCACAACACCAGGAACAACGCCAGCAGGCGGGAGCCGCGCAGACTATAAAACTGTTCTGCTCCGGACTGGCGCATTTATTCGGTCAGGAAAAAATCGCCGTGAACAAACCGATCAGGACAATGAGGACGATGGCGAGCAACAGGTAGCCGCCGCGCGGACTGCCGCGGTTGACCGAATGGTGGAGATGGAGTTTGTTGCGCGCGGGATTACGCGCGGCGGCGGCAAAATCCGGCACCGCGATCTTTAGCGTTTTGGACAGTTCTTCGACCTCCTCCCGACTGGAGGTCATCGCGGCCAGCCGCATGGTTGCCTCGGTCGAATCAAAGGAATTGGACAGGCCCAGCGCAACTTCCTGAACAGCGGCCCCGCCCGCCTGCTTGCCCAGTGCGAATTTACCCGCTTTGGATACGGAAGACTTGCCTTTGCCCGGCAGGCCGCTATCGCGAGGCAGGGAGTCGAGGCAGGCTTTCAGGTCTTCGGCCAGATCGTGCGCGCTCTGATAGCGCGCCTCCAGATCTTTGGCCAGGGCCTTGGCGATGATGTAATCAAGCATCTCCGGCAACGCCGGGTTGGTGCTACTCGGCGCAGCCGGAATCGAGTTGAGCGTCTGGTACATAATGGCGTTGACGTTCTCGCCAATGAACGGAACCTGGCCTGTCAACATTTCGTACAGCATCACCCCGAGCGAGAAAATGTCGGAACGGTGATCGGTGATTTTCCCCATCACTTGCTCCGGCGACATGTACTTGGGCGAACCCAGCACCATTCCGGTCTGCGTCCGCACTGCGGATGAGGCCATCCTGGCGATGCCGAAATCGGTGATCTTGACGTGCCCGTCGCGCACAACCATTACGTTTGATGGCTTGATGTCGCGGTGCACGATGTCATGTTCGTGCGCGTAAGCCAAGCCTTGTGCCACCTGGGAAACGATGCTCAACACCTCGCGCAGCGGCAGGAGCGGCTTCTCGTTCAGGATATCGCGCAGCTCGCGCCCCTGCAGATACTCCATCGCGATATACGCAACTTCTTCACCGCGACCGACATCATAGATGGTGACAATATTCGGGTGGCCAAGGCGGCCCGCCGCTTTTGCCTCCTGATAGAAACGGGCTTCGAACTCGTCCCGCTCATCCATTGCCAGACTCAAATTGATGGTCTTGATCGCGACTTCACGGTCGATCAGGGGATCGCGTGCCTTGTAGACGACCCCCATCGCCCCTTGGCCCAGCTCACCGATAATTTCGTAGCGTCCTAATTGCCTGATCATGTGTGTAGCCGATTCTGGGCCCCGTTAAAACTGGAAAGGTTTAACTGTGTTGCCTGTTACCTTCTTCTTCTCGTCGCGGAAAACCGGACCCCACAAGGGGTGGCCCGCTTCCGCCTTGGACAGTTTAAAGAACGGATTCAGCACCAGCAATTGTTTGAAATATTCCGCGCATTGCCCGGTATCACCCGACGCGCAATAAATAAACGCCATGTACTTGTTGGCGGAAATTCTTTCACCGCGCGTGGCGTACTGGTTCTGTAACACCCCGTCAAAGGCAATTCTGGCATTCAAATAGTTGCCCGTCTGATACTCGCTCACCCCTTTCGCCAGATAGCGTTTGGCCACGCTATCCCCGAACAGGCGGATTCCGCCGCTGCCATCCTCGCAGGTGCCAACAGTCCCGCAACCCACGAGCATGAGCATAGCAAGTCCTGCCGTGATCCTGCGCACCATCTTCTTACTCTCCTGGTATTTTCAGGCTACTTAAAAACGTGCCTGATTGTTATTTTCACACCGTGCTTGACCTGAATCACTTTTCGGTACACCGGAAAGGTCGTGTTCCTGGCTTCCAACACATGCCTTCCTGGCACCACCTGCAACTCCAGCAACGGCGGGCTAACGCCCTGCTTCTTGCCATCAAGGTAGATTTCCCCCCAAGGCAAAATTGCCAGAGTGACAACCGCCGGACCGCCGGTGGTTTCTTCCAGGGTGCGCACACGATCACTCTTTTTAATACCCTGAATCTTTTTTTCAACCGGCGCCAGCGGGGGGGTGGGCGCCTTTGCCATGGTCGATTTGGCGATTTCCGCCGCGGGCTCCATCACCGCAGCCGCCGGCACCGAGGATTGTGCCACGGCTATTGCAGTGTTTCGGACATCCCCGGTCTGGTGTGACACCTGATAAACACCCAGGATCGCGGCCAGCAACACCCCTCCCGCTGCAGCAACAAACCCCGCCCGCTGAAGCGGACTGGCTTTGGCAAAAACGGCAAGCGCGTAGCGTTCGGCAATCGCCACCTGATGGGCAAAGGCATACCAATGGCGTTTGGCCTGCACCAGAATGCGGCGAATTCCGGACGAATGGTCAATTTCTTCCTTTAGCACCACGCCGCGATGAGTCGAAGTCAAATCGCCCGGATACCCGATGGCATACACCTCGTGCTCGCGCACATGCTTGTCGGTGCGCGCGCCCTGATAGTGAAACATTCCGGCATATTCATGCGATAGCCGGGAAACCGCATCGTAATACGAGCGCGAGACCAGAATCTGTCCGGCATCGGCAAACCCCATCACCCGCTGCGCCACGTTGATCCCGTCGCCAACTATGTTTGGCAGGCCGTTGATATCCTTCACCAAACGTACCGGCCCAAGATTGATGCCCATCCGCACCAGCAGAGGCGGCTCCATGCGCACGCCTTCGCCCAACAGGCTGCTGCGCACACTCAAGGCTGCCTGCAGGGCATCCTCAATGTCGCCAAGAAAGCTGATTGCCGCGCCATCGCCGGTATCCAGAATGATCCGATCCGCAACTGGCACATCACGAATGGCAATCGACAGAAAAGCATTGAACCGTTCCTTGAGGGAAATCTGGCCCGCCACGGATTTTTTCGAATATTCCACGATATCCAAAAAAAAGACCGCGCAAATAATTGTTTTATTGCCTCTTTGTTCCATGTACTCGACCTGTGATGTATCCTGGGCCAGGATCAGCGCCTGCCGGAGAAAGATACTCGCCGGATTCTAACGATAGTCACCCACTCCCGCCAGTTCATTTTTTTCGGGGTGCAACACGCTTGAGCTTGTTGCGTTGTGCATCCCGCTTGTCCACTTGGCGCGCTTCGCCCGCAGGCAAACCAACCCACTCTAATACCGCCCGCAATTCACCCTCACCCAGCTCAATCATCATGCCGCGCTTGATCCGGGGTGGCAGGTTGATCATGCCAAAACGCACTCGCATCAGTCGGCTGACCGGCAAACCGAGCGCCTCGAAAGTGCGCCGCACCTCGCGGTTGCGCCCTTCGCGGATAACCAGCCGGTACCAGTGATTAAAGCCCTCGCCGCCCTCAATGCCCAACTGGTCAAATTTGACCAAACCGTCCTCCAGCTCGATGCCGGGGCCGGTGAGCTGCTTCATTTGCGCCTCGGTCAGCTCGCCCTGCAGCCGCACCGCGTATTCGCGTTCCACCTCGAAGCGGGGATGCATCAGGCGGTTGGCCAGTTCGCCGGAGGTGGTAAAAATCAGCAGGCCGCTGGTGTTGAAATCGAGACGCCCGACGGCAATCCATTTTTGCCCGTGCAATTTCGGCAAATGGTCAAATACGCTGGCGCGGCCGCCGGGGTCGTCGCGACTGACGATTTCACCTTCCTGCTTGTGATACAGCAGGACGCGCGGCAATTTGAGTTCGGTCAGCAGGGCAAGGCGCACATTGCGGCCGTCCACCTGCACTTTATCGTCCTCGCCCACGCGCATGCCCAGCGTCGCCACCTCCCCGTTCACACTTACCCTGCGTTCGGAAATCCAATTCTCCATCTCGCGGCGCGAACCGAGACCGGCCTGGGCGAGGGCTTTTTGCAGCCGCTCGCCGGCTTGCTTTGTTGCGCTTGTTTCGGTCATTCGATGATTACCCGTCTTTCCAGCACGGCCTGTGCCAATGTTCCGCTGTCCACATGTTCCAGTTCGCCGCCTACCGGCAACCCGCGCGCGATGCGCGAGACTTTAATTCCCTGCGCGCGCAACAAAGTTGCCAGATAATGAGCGGTGGCTTCACCCTCAACCGTAAAATTGGTCGCCAGAATCACCTCGCACTGCAGTTCCCGCGCACGCTTGACCAACCGATCCAGCGGAAGTTCGCGCGCGCCCACCCCGTCCAGCGGCGACAGCCTGCCCATCAGCACGAAGTACATGCCGCGAAAGCATTGCGCCTGCTCCATCATCAGCAAGTCCGCGGGCATCTCGACCACGCACAACAAATTCGTTTCGCGCCGCGCGGACGCACACAGGGCGCATACCTCGTCCTCGGAAAAATTATTGCATTTGGCGCAATGCGTAATGCGCTCGACCGCGTGATCAAGCGCGCGCGCGAGTTGTTGCGCCCCCGCGCGGTCGCGCTGCAGCAGATGATAGGCCATGCGTTGCGCGGATTTTGGCCCGACACCGGGCAAACAGCGCAACGCGTCGATCAGCGCCTCCAGACCGGAAGGAGTATTCATTCAGAAAGGCAGGCTCATGCCGGGCGGCAAATGGGCGGTGAATCCGCTCATGCGTTGCTTGCTCGTCGCGGCAACCTGCCTGGCCGCATCATTAAAGGCCGCCACAAGCAAGTCCTCCAGCATTTCCCGGTCGTCCATCACGCCCGGATCAAGATGGACACGGCGCAATTCATGCGCGCAGGTCATGGTGACTTTGACCATGCCCCCCCCGGACTGGCCTTCCACCTCGACGGCGGCCAGTTCGTCCTGCGCCTTCCTCATATTGTTCTGCATCTGCTGTGCCTGCTTCATCAGTCCGGCCAATCCGCCCTTCATCATGCTTATTTCCTCCAGTTAAACAGGTTTGATCAAATTCTCGATGAGTTGCGCGCCCAACTGCGCCTGCGCCTCGCGCACGAAAGGATCCTGTTTGATCGCTTGTTCAGCCTGATTCTGGCTCGTCCGCTTCTCCTGTTGCTCCGCGTCTGCCGGGGTGACGACATCAGCTACTGCCGACAACTCGACAGTCAAGCACACGGGTTGCGCAAAATATTCGGCCAATGCCGCCTGCAACTTCTCCTGCGCCAGTTTGTTGCTTTGCAAATGTTTGTGCTGCGGGGCCAAACCCAACACCAATTGCCCCTCCGCAAAACCTTTAAGCACGCTGTTTTTCGCCAGTTGCAGGGCCATACCGTGCACCTTCAACTGGGTCAACAAGGTATTCCAGTCCAGCTCGGTATTGGCAGGAATGCGTGCCACCGCCGGCTCGGATTTGGCGGCGTGCACACTTATCTCGCCATGCGAAGGCAATGGCTTGGGAGCGGTTTTTTGCGCGGGCGACCGGGCTGCATTTGCCGCAGCGCCCTGCGGCGCAAAAGCCAGCATGCGCAGCAATGTCATGGTAAATCCCGCGTATTCATCCGGCGCCAGTTCGATCTCGTTGCGGCCGTGGATGGCAATTTGGTAATCAAGCTGAATTTCTTCCGGGGTGAACTGCTGCGCCAATTCAAACAGGCGCGCGCGCTCCGGCTCGTCGTCGGGAATCGCCTGCGGCACAGTCTGTGCCAGTGCGATGCGGTGCAGTAAAGACGCCAATTCCTGCAACGCCGTCTCCAACTCGATACTGCGCATCGCCATCTCGTCGGCGATGCACAGCAACCCTGCGCCGTCGCCCGCGTGCAGGGTTTGCAGCAGGTCGAACAGGTAACCCTGATCGATTGCCCCCAGCATGGTGCGCACCAGCGACTCGTCCACTTTGCCGGAGGAATAGGCGATGGCCTGATCAAGCAAACTCAGGCCGTCGCGCATGCTGCCCCGGGCCGCGCGCGCGACGAGGTTCAAAGCCCCGTTTTCGAAAGGGATGGCTTCCTGTTCAAGCACGTATTGCAGGCGATCACGGATCAACGCGGGCGGCAATTGTTTGAGATTGAACTGCAAGCAGCGCGACAGCACGGTGACCGGAATCTTCTGCGGGTCGGTGGTGGCGAGGATGAACTTCACATGCGCCGGCGGCTCTTCCAGCGTCTTCAGCATGGCGTTGAAGGCCGACTTAGACAGCATGTGCACTTCGTCGATGATATAAACTTTGAAACGTCCGCTGGTGGGGGCATACAGCGCGCCCTCCAGCAGCTCTCGCATGTTGTCCACCTGCGTATTTGAGGCGGCATCGAGTTCAATCAAATCGACAAAACGGCCGCTGTCGATCTCGGTGCAGGCCCCGCACACGCCGCACGGCGTGGCAGTGATGCCTGTTTCACAATTCAGTGATTTGGCGAAGATGCGCGCGATGGTGGTCTTGCCCACGCCGCGCGTGCCGGTGAACAGATAGGCATGATGCAGACGGTTCTGCGCCAGCGCATTGGTCAGCGCCCGCACCACATGTTCCTGTCCGGTCAGTTGCTGAAAATTTTTGGGACGCCATTTACGCGCCAGAACATGGCTGTTGGACACGGTCAAAATCGGTATATCAGATTGAGCTGGCTGAAATTGATCCCTGGATTCGGCTGCTTGATCGATCCGTTGGACAAGTGCTGAAAGCGATAGCCCAAATCGAATTGGTGCCGCTCGCCAAAACGCGCGCCGATGCCGAGATGATCACCAAACTGAAAAACGGTGCTGAATCTGCGGTCCGCATTATTAAATTCGGGAGAAATAAAGTGCGCGCCGATGCCCGCTTCCAGGTAAGGTGCCACGGCGGACAGGGACTGTTGCTCAAAACGAAACACCGGGGTGAAGCCGATATCGGTGAATCGCTTGCGCTTGCCGGCCGCATTGGTGCTGCGCCACTGTCCGGCTTCCGCCGCCCAGTACCCGGAAAGTCTCCAGTCGCCCCGGTCAAACCACTGGTTATCCCACTGCCAAACCGCTCCCGCCCGGACAAGACTGGTATTGTTGTCGCCCTGCCCCCACTGCAGCAACATTCCATCGACGGCGGAGGCGCTCCCGGCCAGCAAGCTTGCACAACCGAATAACACCCAACGCCGCATACGCCCTCCACACATAAGGAGGCGAGCCTTACCCCCGGCACTTGCATCGCTTGGCTGTGGCTGCTTCCTTCCGGACCTGACCAGGTTCACCAAAGTGCAATGCGGGGAGACCCGCCAAACTGTTCGAGCCGCGCAATTTTGCGCTGCTCTGAAATCAAACTGTCTTGATCGGGATCATACCGATCCGTTTCTGCCACTCCGCCGGGCCGATCTCGTGCACCGAGCGGCCTTGCGTATCCACCGCCACGGTCACCGGCATCTCATCCACCTCAAACTCGTAGATGGCTTCCATGCCTAAATCGGCGAAGGCCGCCACTTTCGCGCTGCGGATCGCCTTCGACACCAGATAGGCGGCGCCGCCAACTGCCATCAGGTACACCGCCGCGTGTTTTTTGATCGCCGCCAGACCGGCCTTGCCGCGCTCCGCCTTGCCGATCATGCCGATCAGGCCGGTCTCGGCCAGCATGGTCTCGGTGAACTTGTCCATGCGCGTTGCCGTGGTCGGCCCGGCCGGTCCCATCACCTCATCGCGCACCGGATCGACGGGCCCGACATAGTAAATGAATCGA
>PCWU01000128.1:0-362 GCA_002787455.1 Gallionellaceae bacterium CG11_big_fil_rev_8_21_14_0_20_60_62
TGTCCTGTTTGAGCGCGCCCTGTTTGAGCAGATTGGCAAAGGTTTCGGCGCGCTGTGATCGTTCGCCGATGACGATGCGCGAAGGATGCAGGTTGTCATGCAGGGCGCTGCCTTCGCGCAGGAACTCGGGCGAGAAGATCAGGTTGTCGCAGTTGAACTGTGCGCGCGCCTTGGCGGTGTAGCCGACGGGAACGGTGGATTTAATCACCATCAGCGCCTGCGGGTTGATCGCCAGCACATCCTGGATCACCGTCTCGATGGAGCGGGTGTCGAAGTAGTTGGTCTCGGGGTCGTAGTCGGTGGGGGTGGCGATGATGACGTAGTCGGCGCCGGCGTAGGCTTCGGTCTTATCCAGCGTGGCG
>PCWU01000128.1:376-3264 GCA_002787455.1 Gallionellaceae bacterium CG11_big_fil_rev_8_21_14_0_20_60_62
TTTGAGCGGCTTGTGCGCCAGATAATCTTCGATCTCGGTATCTTCGATCGGGGATTGCCTGCGGTTCAGCATCGCCACTTTTTCCGGCAGGATGTCGAGCGCGACCACCTCGTTGTGTTGCGCAAGCAGAACGGCGTTGGAGAGGCCGACGTAGCCGGTTCCGGCGATGGCGATTTTCATTAACGTGATCCGAATGGCGGTCCGCTTTGGCGAACTTATAAATATGGGTTCGGTCATTTTACCGGATTTTGGCCGGCAAGCCGCGGATCGCGATATCAGCTTGTGCCCAGCATCGCTTTCATCCGGGCCAACCGGTCCATTCCCTCTGCCTTGGTGACCGATGGCGCATTGCCCGCCGGCACCGCGCCGGCAAATACCAGATCCGCCTGCGGCAGTTCGCCGATGAAGCGGCTGGGATCGCATGCGGAGGATTCCTTGCCGCGCCGGCGCCGGGTGCAGTAGCTGATCTGCAGCGAGCGCTGCGCGCGGGTGATGCCGACGTACATTAGGCGGCGTTCTTCCTCGATCTGTTCCGGTGCTTCGCTGCGCTCGTGCGGCAGGATGCCTTCTTCCACCCCGACCATGAATACATGGCCGAACTCCAGACCCTTGGCCGCGTGCAAAGTGGAAAGCGATACTGCATCCGTCTCCTGGTCGCGCGATTCGAGCAGGTTGAGCAGGGCGATCAATTGTGTCATGGCCATCATCGTTTTCTCGTCGGCTGCGGATTTACGGTTCATCCAGCCGACAAAATCCTGCACGTTCTTCCATTTGCTTTCCGCCTGGCGCGGCTCAAAGCTATCGAACAGCCAGGCTTCGTAGTCGATCGCGCTCATCAGGTCGCCCATCACTTCGTTGCACGGCTCTTTCTCCGCCCGTGCCTGCATGCGGTTGATGAAGTGGCAGAAAGTGAGCAGGTCCTCGTGCTGGCGCGGCTGTAACTGCTCGACCATGGGCGGCTCAAATGCCGCCTCGAACAGGCTGATGTGGCGCTGTCCGGCATGCCGGGCAAGTTTCTCCAGCGTGCTGTTGCCGATCCCCCGTTTGGGTGTGGTGACCGCGCGAATAAAGGCCGGATCGTCGTCCGGATTGGCGATCAGACGCAGGTAGGCGATAAGGTCCTTGATCTCCGCATGATCGAAAAAGGAAGTTCCGCCGCTGACGGTGTACGGTACTTTGTGTGTGCGCAACTGCTCCTCGAATACGCGCGACAAGTGGTTGCTGCGGTAAAGAATGGCGTAATCGGCAAAGCGCGTGCGATGCTCGAACTTGTGCGCCAGCAGGCGCAGCACCACCGATTCGGCCTCGTTCCCGTCGTCCTTGGCCGCGAACACCCGCACCGGATCGCCGGGGCCGTGCTCGCTCCACAGGTTCTTCTCGAACAGTTTGGTATTGTGCTTGATCAGGTGGTTGGCGCTTTGCAGGATGCGCTGCGAGGAGCGGTAATTCTGCTCCAGCTTGATCACGCGCAGGCTGGGATAGTCGCGCTGCAGATTGCTCAGATTGGCCGTGCTCGCCCCGCGCCAGGCATAGATCGACTGGTCATCGTCACCCACCACGGTGACGGCGGCGCGCTCGCCCGCCAGCAGTTTCATCATCCGGTACTGGCAATCGTTGGTGTCCTGGTACTCGTCGATGAGCAGATAACGGAAGCGGTGCTGCCAGCGCTGAATGGCCCCTTCGTGCGTCTTGAACAATTCCACCGGCAGGCGGATCAGATCGTCGAAGTCCACCGCCTGATAGGCGTGCAGGGTTTCCTGATAGCGGCCGTAGAGCAGGGCGATGCGCTGCTGTTCCTCATTTTCGGCCAAACTTTCTGCCTGCCCGGGGGTGAGGAACGCCGCCTTCCAGTTTGATATCACGCTCTGCGCGGTGCGTATCTCCTGCTTGTCCGGACTGCCCAGCAGCTCGCTGACGATCTTGCCGGTATCCGCCGTATCAAAGATAGAGAATTGTTTCTTGTAGCCGAGCAGCGGCGCTTCTTCGCGCAGGATCTGCATGCCCAGCGCGTGGAAGGTGCTGATTGTCATGCCCTTGGTATTCTGCCCGGCCAGCAGCTTGCCGACGCGCTCGCGCATCTCGTTGGCCGCCTTGTTGGTGAAGGTGATGGCGGCGATGTTGCGCGGCGCATAGCCGCATTCATTGACGAGATAAGCCAGCTTGTGGGTGATGACGCCGGTCTTGCCGCTGCCGGCGCCGGCGAGAACCAGCAGGGGAGAACCAAGATATTTGACCGCTTCGCGTTGGCTGGGATTGAGTTTGCTTAACATGGTGATAAGAGCGCCGAAACAGCCCAAACATGGGTGCCTATCCTAACGGGCATGGCAATTATGCCAACCCTGATGATGAAACTTGCCATGCCCGTTTTCCCCTATCCAGCTTTCCCCCGCAAGCGGGAGAAAGGGCAAACGAGAAAGGCAATTTTTACACTAACAGACGGAGGTTTTGCGAAGATCGCGAAGCAATCCATGCCCGCATGCCGCCGTCATAATGTTGCAACCACAAAACCCGGCAATGCCGGACTTTGTGGTTGATGGAGGAGGGGTGAGCGTTATGCCTTGCTCACCAGTTCCTTCAGAACATATGGCAGGATGCCGCCGTTTTGGTAGTAGTCCACTTCGATCGGGGTGTCGATACGCAGCAGCAGGGCGACAGTTTGTTTGCTGCCATCCTTGCGCGTGATGGAAAGTTGAACGTCCTGTTGCGGCCTCAGGTTGTCGTTGATGCCGAGCAGGTCGAAGGTTTCATCACCGGTCAGGTTCAGGCTGGCCACACTGTCGTTTCCTTTAAATTGCAGGGGCAGCACACCCATGCCCACCAGGTTGCTGCGGTGGATGCGTTCGTAACTGCGGGCAATGACAGCCTTCACACCCAGCAACTGCGTGCCC
>PCWU01000159.1 GCA_002787455.1 Gallionellaceae bacterium CG11_big_fil_rev_8_21_14_0_20_60_62
CCCACTCCTTCCCATCTCGAACAGGACAGTGAAACGACTTCGCGCCAATGATAGTGTGCATCCGCATGTGAAAGTAGGTCATCGTCAGACTCCTTACGAATAAAAAAGCCCAGCCTTGTGTTGGGCTTTTTTATTTTTTTCAACGATTTTAAAAAGGGGCGAGTGCTTCTTATTTTTAATAGCTTGCGGATTTGCGATACAATCTAAACCCATGACAAAATACATCTTTATTACCGGCGGCGTTGTCTCATCACTGGGGAAGGGCATTGCCGCCGCTTCACTTGCGGCGATCCTGGAATCGCGCAATCTCAAAGTCACGATGCTTAAACTCGATCCGTACATAAACGTCGATCCGGGTACGATGAGTCCGTTTCAGCATGGCGAAGTATTTGTCACGGAAGACGGTGCCGAGACCGATCTCGATCTAGGGCATTACGAGCGTTTCATCACGGCAAAGATGCGCAAGGCCAATAATTTCACCACCGGACAGATCTACGAGAGCGTGATCCGCAAGGAGCGGCGCGGCGAATATCTGGGCAAGACGGTGCAGGTGATTCCGCACATCACCAACGAGATACAGGCGTTTGTCGAGCGCGGTGCCGCAGCCTCTCTTGATGGCAAGGCCGACGTGGCGATTGTCGAGATCGGCGGCACGGTGGGCGATATCGAATCGCTGCCGTTTCTTGAGGCGGCGCGGCAGATGGGATTGCGCATGGGGCGTCACCAGGTGGCCTATGTGCACCTTACTCTCGTCCCATACATTGCAACAGCGGGTGAACTGAAGACCAAACCGACGCAGCACAGTGTGCAGAAGCTGCGCGAGATTGGTATCTTTCCGACCGCGCTGCTGTGCCGTGCTGATCGCCGTATCCCGGATGATGAGCGTGCCAAGATTTCCCTGTTCGCCAATGTGCGCGAAGACAGCGTGATCTCAATGTGGGATGTGGATAGTATCTACAAAGTCCCGCAGATGCTGCACGAGCAGGGGCTGGATCGCATCATCTGCGAGGAGCTTGCGTTGAATGCGCCACCTGCAGACCTTTCGGTTTGGCAGAATCTGATCAAGGCACAGGAGAATCCGCAGCACGAGATTAGCATCGGTATGGTCGGCAAATATGTCGATCTGACCGAGTCGTACAAATCATTGATCGAAGCGTTGAAGCACGCGGGAATTCACACTTCGACACGGGTGAATATCGAATATATTGATTCTGAAGTTATCGAGAATGAAGGCACTGATTCCTTAAAAAATCTTGATGCGATTTTGGTGCCGGGCGGGTTTGGAGTGCGCGGGACCGAGGGTAAGATCGCCGCCATTCAGTATGCGCGCGAAAATAAAGTTCCTTATCTTGGTATCTGCCTTGGCATGCAACTCGCGGTCATCGAATACGCGCGCCACGTGGCGGGTATGGCCGATGCCAATAGTACTGAGTTCGACCTTGAAACCGAGCATCCGGTGGTGGCGCTGATTGCCGAGTGGCTGGACCGCGACGGGAAAGTGGCACAACGGAGCGCGGATTCCGACTTGGGCGGCACCATGCGCCTCGGTTCGCAGCGCTGCCCGATTAAGCCGGGAACAATGGCGCAACGCATCTATGGTGATGAGGTGAACGAGCGGCACCGCCATCGTTATGAGGTGAATAACCATTATGTGCCGGTGCTGGAAAAAACCGGCTTGATCATTTCCGCCCGCACACCATCCGAGGATTTGCCGGAAATTATGGAGTTGCCACAGCGCATCCATCCCTGGTTTGTGGGGGTGCAGTTCCACCCGGAATTTACCTCAACGCCGCGCACCGGACATCCTTTGTTTAAGGAATATGTCGAGGCTGCGGTCGCACGCAGGGAGTCGGCTTGAAACTCTGCGGTTTTCAGATTGGATTGGATAAGCCGCTGTTTCTGATCGCGGGACCCTGCGTGATCGAGTCGGAGCAGATGGCCCTGGATACCGCAGGGCGGTTGAAAGAGATTTGCAATGCGTTGCAGATCAACTTTATTTACAAATCCTCCTACGACAAAGCCAACCGCAGCTCCGGCAAGACTTTTCGCGGCTTTGGCATGGAAGCGGGGTTGAAGATTCTGGAAAAGGTCAAAGTGCAGATCGGCGTGCCGGTGCTGACCGATGTGCATGACGAGGACGAGATCGGCCCGGTGGCGGCGGTGGTTGATGTGCTACAAACGCCCGCGTTCCTCTGTCGCCAGACGGATTTCATCCATGCCGTGGCGAAATCCGGCAAGCCGGTGAACATTAAGAAGGGCCAGTTTCTGTCGCCGTGGGATATGAAAAATGTGGTGGAAAAAGCGCGCGAAGTAAGCGGAGGCGATACCATTATGGTATGCGAGCGCGGTGCCTCGTTCGGCTACAATAACCTAGTGTCGGATATGCGCTCGCTGGCGGTGATGCGCGACACCGGTTGTCCGGTGGTGTTCGACGCCACGCACTCGGTGCAATTGCCCGGCGGTCAGGGCACGGCCAGCGGCGGCCAGCGCGAGTTCGTGCCGGTGCTGGCGCGCGCGGCGGTTGCGGCGGGCGTGGCGGGAGTTTTCATGGAGACGCATCCGGATCCCGCAAAAGCAATGTCTGATGGCCCCAATGCATTTCCGCTGGGCTATCTGCAGGAATTGTTGCAAACACTCAAGGCGATTGACGCATTGGTGAAGCAGCAAGCTTTTATCGAAGAGAACGTTAACTTGAAAAGTATGTGAGCGAAGGAAAATAGAAAATGAGTGCAATTGTTGATGTGGTAGCACGCGAGATTTTGGATTCCCGTGGCAATCCCACGGTGGAGGCCGATGTATTGCTGGAGTCCGGCGTAATGGGGCGAGCCGCCGTGCCGTCCGGCGCATCTACCGGGGAGAGAGAGGCGATCGAATTGCGCGATGGCGACAAGCAGCGCTATCTGGGCAAGGGCGTGTTGAAAGCGGTCGAGAACGTGAACACCGAGATCGCTGAAGCGATCATCGGGCTTGATGTGGCGGAACAGGCATTCATCGACCAGACCATGATCGATCTGGACGGCACCGACAGCAAATCCCGCCTCGGCGCGAATGCCATTCTGGCGGTATCGATGGCGGTTGCCCGTGCGGCTGCAGAAGAAAGCGGTCTGCCGCTGTATCGTTATCTTGGCGGCGCGGCACGCATGGAGATGCCGGTGCCGATGATGAATGTCATCAACGGCGGCGCGCATGCTAGCGGCGGCGCGGATATGCAGGAATTCATGATCATTCCCGTCGGCGCGCAGAGTTTTCGTGAAGCCTTGCGTTGCGGCGCGGAAGTGTTTCATGCGCTGAAGGCGATTTTGCATCACCGTGGTCTTCCTACCACAGTTGGTGATGAAGGCGGCTTTGCTCCGGCGCTTGGCTCCAATGAGGCGGCGCTGAAGGTCATCGTCGAGGCGATCGAGGCGGCGGGTTACGTGCCCGGCACGGATGTGGCGATCGGGATGGACCCGGCCGCGTCGGAATTTTACAAGGATGGCATGTATCACCTGAAAGCGGACGGGCTGACCCTTAGCTCGCAGCAGATGGTCGATCTGTATGCGACCTGGGTGGACAAATATCCGATCATTTCGATCGAGGACGGCTTGGGTGAAAATGACTGGGACGGCTGGAAGGTATTGACCGACCGTCTTGGCGCAACGGTGCAACTGGTTGGCGACGATTTATTCGTGACCAATACCAAGATTTTGCGCGAAGGCATCAAACGCGGGGTCGCCAACTCGATTCTGATCAAGGTCAACCAGATCGGTACCTTGACCGAGACTTTTGCCGCCATCGAGATGGCGAAACGCGCCGGTTATACCGCGGTCGTCTCGCACCGTTCCGGCGAGACTGAAGACTCGACTATCGCCGATCTGGCGGTGGCGACCAATGTGATGCAGATCAAGAGCGGTTCACTGTCGCGTTCGGACCGGATGGCGAAATACAACCAGTTGCTGCGCATCGAGGAAGATCTCGGCGACAGCGCCTCCTACCCGGGACGCGAGGCTTTTTACCAGCTCCGCTGAGTCCGTGCGCGTTGTCACCTACATCCTGCTCGCGCTTGTCGTTCTGTTGCAGTATCCGCTATGGTTCGGCAAGGGAAGCTGGTTGAAGGTGTGGGACGTCAACCAGAAACTCGAAACGCAAAAAACTCTCAACGATCAGGCGCGGCAACGCAATGCTGCGCTGGATGCGGAGGTGCGTGACTTGAAGCGCGGTACCGATGCGATAGAAGAACGGGCGCGGAGCGAGCTGGGGATGATCAAACGCGGCGAGGTATTCGTTCGAATCATCAATGCCGGGGTTGCCGCTTCGGGTGCCGCGCCAACACCCTAAAAGGCATGGAACGGTCCTGATAAAGAAACTCCCCATGCCCGTTTTCGCCCCTCCCCCTGGAGGGAGATGGCGCGAGTGAATCGCGGTGCGAATTTCTCGCTAAGCAGCTTCCCAACTCAAGTGATAACCGTCGGCTGATCACGCCCGGTGCGTGCCTGCAACTCGGAGATGCGCAACGCGATCTCAATCAATTCCTTCAGTGCTTCCTGCGCGTCCAGATGATGGCGCGAGACGTCGGCTTCGTACGCTTCCAGATAGACGCGCAGTGTCGCGCCTTCCGTGCCCGTGCCGGAGAGGCGGAATATGATGCGCGAGCCGTCGCTGAACAGAATGCGGATGCCCTGATTCTTGCTGATGCTACCGTCCACCGGGTCGGTGTAGCTGAAGTCGTCGCAGGTCTGCACCGTGTACGGGCCGAATGTCTTGCCGGTGAGCGAGCTGAAGTTCGCGCGCAGATGCTGCATAACACCGTCTGCCGCTTCGGTCGGCAAGGCTTCATAGTCGTAGCGCGAATAAAAATTGCGGCCATATTTGGCCCAGTGTTCGCGCACGATGGTTTCGACCGGCTGCTTGCGCACGGCCAGAATGTCGAGCCAGAACAGCACTGCCCACAGTCCGTCCTTTTCGCGAACATGGCTGGAGCTGGTGCCGAAACTTTCTTCGCCGCACAGTGTGACCTTGCCCGCATCCATCAGGTTGCCGAAGAATTTCCAGCCGGTCGGAGTTTCAAAACAAGGAATGCCCAGCGCGCCGGCGACACGATCGGCCGCCGCGCTGGTGGGCATGGAACGGGCGATGCCCGCCACTCCCTGGCGATAGCCCGGCACCAGCGTGGCATTGGCGGCAATCACGGCCAGGCTGTCGGAGGGCGTCACGAAAAAATGCCGGCCAAGGATCATGTTACGGTCGCCGTCGCCGTCGGATGCGGCGCCGAAATCCGGCGCATCGGCGCCATACATGATTTCCACCAGATCATGCGCATAGGTCAGGTTGGGGTCCGGATGACCGCCGCCAAAATCTTCCAGCGGCACGGCATTCATCACGCTATCGGCAGGCGCGCCCAAACGGTTGACCAGGATTTCCCTGGCATAGGGGCCGGTGACGGCGTGCATGGCATCGAATTTAATTCTGAAACTGCCAGCCAGTGCAGCACGGATCGCATCGAAATCAAACAGCGCTTCCATCAGTTCGGCATAATCGGCCACCGGGTCGATTACCTCCACCCGCATCCTGCCGAGTGTTGTTTCTCCCAGTCGGTCGAGCATCACATCACCAGCATCCAGAAAGCGATAGTGTTCGATGATTTTGCTCCGGGCGAAAATCGCCTCGGTTACGCTCTCGGTGGCGGGGCCGCCGTTGCCGCTGTTGAACTTGATGCCGAAATCGCCGTCCGGTCCGCCAGGATTGTGGCTGGCGGAAAGGATCAGGCCACCGAAGGCTTTGTGCTTGCGGATCACACACGAGGCGGCGGGCGTGGAAAGGATACCTCCCCGTCCCACCAGCACTTTGCCAAAGCCGTTGGCCGCGGCCATTTTTAGAATGATCTGGATCGCGGTGCGGTTGTAAAAACGCCCGTCGCCGCCCAGTACCAGCGTCGCGCCGTGCGGGGCGCTGATGCTGTCGAAGATCGACTGCACGAAGTTTTCAAGATAGTGCGGCTGGCGGAATACCGGGACTTTTTTACGCAGGCCGGAAGTGCCGGGTTTTTGATCGCTGAATGGCCGGGTGTTGACGGTGCGGATGCTCATCTAATTTCTCCCTTGCGTGTTTATAACTCGTTGCAAACCCGCAAATCATACACCCCGGGCGCATGAAGCGCCTTTGATCGTGCCTGTTGCGGTAAGCTTGCAATTCTTTACAGAGACACTTTTTATCATGCAAAACTTGGCCCGGCAGATCCTTCGCGAGACCTTCGGTTATCCTACTTTTCGCGGCGCGCAAGAGCACATCGTCGGACATCTCGCGGCCGGCGGCGATGCGCTGGTGCTGATGCCTACCGGCGGAGGGAAGTCGCTGTGCTACCAGATTCCCGCGTTGATGCGTGACGGTGCGGCCATCGTGGTGTCGCCGCTGATTGCTTTGATGCAGGATCAGGTGGATGCGTTAAAACAGCTTGGTGTGACTGCGGCATTTCTTAATTCGAGCCTGGATGCGGAGACGGCGCGGGCGGTATCGCAAAGCTTGCTGCGCGGAGAATTAAAGCTTTTGTACGTCGCGCCGGAACGCCTGATGACGGAAGGTTTTCTGAATCTGCTGGAGCGCCTGAATAGGGACAAAAATATTGCCCTGTTTGCCATCGACGAGGCGCACTGCGTGTCGCAATGGGGGCATGACTTCCGCCCGGAATATCGCGCATTGACCGTGCTGCATGAGCGATTCCCCAATGTGCCGCGTATCGCCCTGACAGCAACAGCAGATGCACCGACACGTGCCGAAATCATCGAGCGGCTGCAGTTGGAGCAGGCGCAGCAGTTCGTTTCCAGCTTCGACCGTCCCAACATCCGCTACCGCGTTACGCTCAAGGACAACGCGCGCAAACAATTGCAGACCTTCCTCGAAACCGAGCATCCAGACGACGCGGGCATCGTGTATTGCCTGTCGCGCAAGAAGGTGGAAGAGACCGCTGCCTGGCTGAAAGAGCAGGGCTGGGATGCCTTGCCGTATCACGCTGGGTTGGATGCCGAGGTGCGCAGAAAAAATCAGAAAAAATTCCTGCGCGAAGAAGGCGTCATCATGGTCGCCACTGTTGCCTTCGGTATGGGCATAGACAAACCCAACGTGCGCTTCGTCGCCCACATGGACCTGCCCAAAAGCATGGAGGGGTATTACCAGGAAACGGGTAGAGCGGGGCGCGACGGTTTGCCCGCGAATGCGTGGATGGCCTATGGTTTGGGTGATGTGGTGTCCATGCGCCAGATGCTGCTCTCCGGTGATGCGCCGGAGGAACGCAAGCGCGTCGAACTGCAAAAACTTGATGCACTGCTCGGCTTCTGCGAATCCACCGCCTGCCGCCACCAGACCATACTGCGCTACTTCGGCGAAGAACATCCCGGCGGATGCGGCGAGTGCGATAACTGCCTGTCACCCGTGGATACCTGGGATGCCACGCAAGCCGCTCAAATGGCGCTGTCGTGCGTTTATCGCACCGGGCAACGCTTCGGTGTCGTGCATCTCATCGACGTGCTGCTGGGCAAGCTCTCGCCCAAAGTCGAACAATTCAACCACCAGCAACTTAGTACTTTCGGCATCGGCAAAGACATGGCACGGCAGCAATGGAGCAGCGTCTACCGCCAGCTTGTCGCCGCCGGATTCATCAACGTGGATATCGAAGGCTACGGCGGATTGAAGCTCACCGAAGCCGCGCGCCCGGTGTTGAAAGGTCAACAGGAAGTCTGGCTGCGCCGCGATGCCGAACCCGCCAAACGCAAATCCAGCAAGGCCGAGCGCGGCTCGCGCCTACGCGAAGCCTTCGCCGGCGCCAACGAAGACCCCTTGTGGCAGGCGCTCAAGGCTAAACGCAGCGAGCTGGCGCGCGAGCAAGGGGTGCCGCCGTATGTTATTTTTCACGATAGTACTTTGCTGGAAATGCTTGATCGTAAGCCGCAGACCCTGACCGAAATGGGGCAGATCAGCGGCCTGGGTCAATCCAAATTAAGCAAATATGGCGATGATTTCCTGCGCGTGCTGGAGGACGCGGCGAATCGAAAATAGGCTTTCACTTGTCGTTGAGATGTTGTTGTGATTGAAGCCGCACGCCGCTTGAGGCAAGATGCGCGTTCCCGATTTAATCAAACTGGAAGAGAAAAAAGATGGGCGCACAGTGGAAGGCCAAACACAAGGAAGTCGCGGCGAACGCAAAGGGCAAGATTTTCGGTAAGCTGGCCAAAGAAATCATGGTGGCCGCACGCGGCGGCGCCGATCCCAATTCAAATTCGCGTCTGCGCCTTGTCGTCGAGCAGGCCAAGAAGGCTTCAATGCCAAAAGACACGCTGGATCGCGCCATCAAGAAAGGAGCGGGTTTGCTGGACGGCCCGCTGCATATGGAAACCCTGGTCTATGAAGGTTTTGCCCCGCATCGCGTGCCGGTCATCGTCGAGTGTTTGTCCGACAACATCAACCGCACAAAATCCAGCATGAACGTGCTGTTTCGCAAGGGGCAGCTCGGCGCGCCGGGTTCGGTCTCCTGGGATTTCGATCATGTCGGCATGGTCGAGGCGACTCCAGATTCCGCAGATGCGGACGCGGAAGTTGCCGCCATCGAAGCGGGCGCGCAAGACCTCGAACCGGCAGATGAGGGGGCAACTCTGTTCATCACCGAGCCGACCGACCTGGATGCCGTGTGCAAGGCGTTGCCGGCGCAGGGTTTCACCGTGACCTCGGCGATAATCGGCTACCGTCCGAAGAATCCGCTCACCCTCGCCGGTGATGCCGAACGCGAAGAAGTGGAGGCATTTCTGGAAGCCATTGACACCGACGACGATGTGCAGAATGTGTATGTCGGACTCGCTTAGGGATGTAACGCATCCCTAAGCCTGCGGATGCCTGATTTCGCGCGCTCGTCTGTTGCAACCCTGACTGGAGACCGACATGCCATTTTTACACAGCCATCCCCTGACGCTTCTTTTGCTGGCTTTATTGCCTTGCGCCTTGGCTCAGGCCGACGAGCTGCGCAGCACGTTGCAAGACCAGCAGCATGTCGCCGTCACCATCTACAACGACAACCTCGCCCTGGTGAAAGACCAGCGCAAGATAGCGTTTCCCGGCGGGAAAAATATGCTGGCATTTCGTGATATCAGCGCGCGGATGCGTCCAGAGACCGCATTGCTGCGCAGTTTAACCAGCCCCGGAAGCCTTTACGTCATAGAGCAGAATTTTGATTTTGATCTGCTGACACCGCAAAAACTGCTGGATAAATATGTCGGAAAAACCGTCAACATCGTCCGCATCAATCCTGCCACAGGGGGCGAAACGAGCGAACCGGCGCAGGTGCTGGCGGCCAGTGAGGGGGTGGTGTTGAAGATCGGCAATCGTATCGAGACAGGGATTCCGGGCCGTATCGTTTATCCGGATGTTCCGGCCAATCTGCGCGATAGGCCGACGCTGGTGATGTCTCTCGACAACAGGGGAGCTTCGCAACAGGAAGTGGAGCTTTCCTATCTCACCGGCGGACTCGCCTGGAAAGCGGATTACGTGGCGGAGCTGAATTCTGCGGACGACAAGCTGGACCTTTCCGCCTGGGTGACACTGACCAATACCAGCGGTGCAAGCTACCACAACGCGAAGCTGCAACTGGTGGCGGGGGAGGTAAATCAGGTGCGGAACGAAATGCGTTTCGCGAACCTGGGGGCAAGCCGGGAAAGGGCAATGATAGCTCCGGCCTCGGACATGGTGGAGGAATCACTGCTTGAATTTCACCTCTACACACTTGATCGCCCCACCACCATCGCCGAGAACCAGACCAAACAAGTATCGCTGCTCACGGCTGCCGGAATTCCGGTGCGGAAAGAATTGTTGCTGCGCGGAGCCAATTATTACTACAACAGCAGTCACGGCGATCTCGGACAGAAAATGAAAGTCGGTGTGTTCGTCGAATTTGACAACAGGGAAAGCGCGCATCTCGGCATGCCGCTACCCAAGGGCGTGATACGGGTGTACAAAAAAGATGCGGCAGGCAACGCCCAGTTTGTCGGCGAAGATCATATTGACCACACGCCAAAAAATGAAAAAGTGCGCCTTAAACTGGGTGAAGCATTCGACATGACGGCAGACAAGAAGCAAACCGATTTTACGCGCTTGCCCAACTCGGCCAAAGGTGGCGCATCGTTCGAGAGTGCTTTCGAGATCGTGCTCAAGAATGCCAAAAAAGAAACGGTGAATGTGGTCGTGCAAGAGCCGATCCCGGGTGACTGGAAGATGCTCTCGGAGAGTCAGAAACACACTAAAGCTGCCGGCAATACCGCTGTCTGGCATATATCCGTTCCCCCCGAAAGCAGCACAAAGCTGAATTATCGGGTGCAGGTGCGGTACTGATTGCTACATCAGCACAAAAATCAACTCGGTGAAAGTTATGTTTTGTCCAAAGTGCGGGGCTTCGAATGATGCGGCGGCGGCATTCTGCATGGCTTGCGGTGACGTTATGCCGCTGCCTGCCGATAGTTCCCAAACAGCGCAGGAAAAAATCAATGAGCCCGGCGGGCTGGATGCGTATTACAAGGCGGTCCTGGGACCGAAGAATCAGGAATATTACCTGCGCCAGTTTGCGCGTTTTGACGCCGATGGCAAGGTGAGCGCCAATTGGCATTGGCCGGGATTCTTCATCACTTTCTATTGGATGCTCTACCGGAAGATGTGGCTGTATGCGCTGTGCTACTTTCTCCTGCCCTATTTATTTTTCGGGTTGATCGGACTGATGACAGGCTTATCAGACCATCCTGCCGACCCTTCGATTGGCTTGGCTTATCTGCTTTATTTTCTCGGCATTTTCATTTTGCTGCCGATGTATGCAAACGCCATTTATTACAAGCACTGCAGGAAGAAAATTTTATCGGCACGTGGTGCGACAGCCGATATGCAAAAACAAATGGAAAAACTTTCCAGCAAAGGAGGAGTCAGCAACATTGTATTTGTTTTGTTCATACTCGCGCTGGTTTGGATTCTGGCGGTGCTGGCCGCTGTCGCCATTCCCGCGTACCAAAGTTACACAAGCAGGGCGCACACAACTCAATCTTTTGAGCAGGGTGGTGGTGCGGCAGGTTCTCCCTCTATTTTTGATAAACGAATTTAGGCGCGACCGGGGGTGTTGCCGACATGGATCAGGCCGCTTCGACCGACTGCAAAACTTTCGCTTTGTCCAATAAAGTCATATGAATAGTGTCATTACCGCGCTTGCGCAGGCATTCAAATCTCTGTTTCACCCGAAAATGCTGGCGCTGATGTTGTGGCCGATGTTGCTGGCGATGGCGCTTTGGACAGGCGCGTTGCTGTTGTTCTGGGGTGGCTGGATCAGTGGCTTGACCAGTTTGGTGCAGGAAACCGGGCTGGAGCAATGGATAGCGCAAGGCGCGCTGAGCGCGCTGGCGCATTACTTGACCGGCGTCATTCTGGTGCTGCTGCTGTTGCCCGCCATCTATGTGACTGCACTGCTGATCACCGCGTTTTTTGCGATGCCGGCAATGGTGAATCATGTGGCGCAAAAAAATTATCCGGAGCTGGCACGGGCGCGCGGCGGCAGCACGGCCGGCAGTATCGGCAACGCGACAATGGCGATCGTGGTGTATGCGGTGGGCTGGGGAGTGAGTTTGCCCTTGTGGCTATTCTCGCCGCTGGCGCTGCTAATTCCGGTGATCCTGCTGGCCTATCTGAACCAGCGACTGTTTCGCTATGATGCGCTGGCGGAACATGCCAGCCGGGAGGAATACGCCCAAGTGATCGAGCGGGCGACACCGCGCTTGTACCTGCTTGGCGCCGTGGTTTCCCTGCTGCAGTTCGTGCCGTTGCTGAATCTGTTTGCGCCGGTGTATGTGGCGTTGGCGTTCATCCATCTTTGTCTGGCCGAGTTGCAGCAATTACGCCGTCAGGTTTAGGAATTTTTTGATGACACTCGATTTTCCGTTGCACCAGTTGTCGCCGCGCGCGGTCTGGTCGCACTTCGCCGTGCTGTGCCAAATTCCGCGCGCTTCATTGGGCGAGGCGGCGCTGAAAAAATATCTAGTCGCCTGGGCTGCCGCGCGCGGCATCGAATCCCGGGAAGATGAAGCGGGCAATCTGCTCCTAAAAAAACCGGCTAGTCGGGGAAATGAATCCGCCCCCGGGGTGATCCTGCAAGGGCATCTCGACATGGTTTGTCAGGCCAATGCGGGAACCGTACACGATTTCGGGCGCGATCCCATCGCAGTGACAGTGCGCGATGGCTGGGTGGTGGCGGCGCAGACCACGCTGGGCGCGGATAACGGCATCGGCGTGGCACTGGCGCTGGCCGCGCTGGGGGAGCCGGGCCTTACCCGTCCGTCGCTGGAAGTGTTGCTCACCGTGAATGAGGAATCCGGCATGGACGGTGCGCGCGGACTGGCACCGGGTGATTTGCAGGGCCGGTTTCTCATTAATCTCGACACCGAGGAGTGGGGACATTTCTATCTGGGTTGTGCGGGCGGGGTGGATGTGGAGGTGCGATGGGGTGCGGCGGAGCCGTCTGGTGCGGGAGCGACTGCATCGCACCTCCTCCCGCAATCGGCCGACTCCGTGGGTAACGTATCGGAGGTGCGGCACATCGCCGCACCGGAAGCACTGCCGCAGGACTATGCAGTGTTGCGTTTCGATGTGTCGGGTCTGCGCGGAGGGCATTCCGGCATCGACATCCATCTTGGCCGCGGCAATGCGATTAAACTGATGGCCGAGGCCTTGCGCGATCTGTCGGCGCATACCGATGTTCGTCTAATCGGGATGAGCGGCGGCACTGCGCGCAATGCTATCCCGCGCGAGGCTTATGCCTTGTGTGCGTTGCCGTTTGTTGCCGTGGCGGGGATTGACGAATGGATGGAACACCGGCTGGCGAGTTGGCGGCAACGTTTCTGCGGTATCGATGAAAATGTGGATTTCCGTTATGAGCTGGACGAATCGCCGTCCGGGTATTCAATCGCGCAGGCGGAGCGCGATCGGCTGCTTGCTTTTCTCGACAACGTGCCCAACGGCGTCGCGCAGATCAGCGGGGATTTTCCCGGCGTGACTGAAACTTCCAGCAACCTCGGTGTGCTGAAACTAAAACAGGGCGAGTTGAAGATCACGTTCAAGGTGCGTTCCTTGTGTGATCCCAGTGCCGATGCGCTGGCCGACAAGCTGGTTGCCTTTGCCGCCGGGTACGGCCTGCCTGCATGGAAAGACG
>PCWU01000003.1:0-1676 GCA_002787455.1 Gallionellaceae bacterium CG11_big_fil_rev_8_21_14_0_20_60_62
GATCATGCTGTCGCGCCCCCATTCGCCGAACCACGGATAGCCCGCCACAACCGCATGACGTGTTTCGCTGCGCGGCAGTTTTTGCTGAATGATGAAACTATCCGCCGCCAGCAGCAGTTGGTCGATCCACAGCGGGCAGGCATCAAATTCCGGCGCGGTGATTTTGGTGCGGGTGAGCAAACACAGATCGCGCGCCTGCTGCGCCTGCATGTCGCTTTCGAGATAACACACGCGCTCGCACTCTTCCAGGCTGGCATTGAAGCCGACCCAGTCGCCGTGATGCAGCGGAAAAGTCAGGTAGCCGACGCACCAGTGGTGGTCGGTGGCGGGCAGACCGCGCGCGCGCTCGGCCGGCAGATCAAAATCCTCGACGCGAAAATCCGCGCGCTCCACCGTGCCGTAGTGGGTGCAGAAATACAGGGTGGTTCCCGCCATCAGTTCGACATTCAACCCGCACTGCGTCTGCACCACGCGCGGCAGTTCGCAATTGTCCATTGCGGCGTGATGGTCGCGCACATCGACCAGCAGACGCGCGCGCAAGCGCACCTGGCGTCCGGTCGGGTTTTCCAGCAGACGCCAGGCCACATCCGTGCCGTGATTGCCGTGCTCCATCCAGATGCGCGCCTCGATCAACAGGTCGTCCACGCGGTAGCGCCACACCGGCATCCGCCCGTCGAGATGAAACGATTCGATCAGCGCATGGCCCTGCGGGTTGATTGCACCGCTGCGCCAGCGGTTGCTGTGCAGCGGAATGACGCGCTCGCCGTCAAGCAAATCGGCGTCGGCTTTGGCGAACAGCAGATGGCGTTGCGGGGAAGATTGCAGCGGCGCGATGAGCAAGCCGTGATAGCGCCGGGTGAGGGTGCCGGCCACGGTGCCGCCGGCATAGCCGCCCTTGCCGTCCGCCAGCCACCATTCGACCTGTTCGGCGGCGTCAAGATCGTTGTATTGTGCGCGCTGCAGACGAACGGCTTGCGGCAGGTGAAGATTCATCTTGCCGCTCCCCGCGCGCGGCCTATACGCGCGGCGCTGTATTCAGCATGCAACGGCAAACTCATCATCATCTTCTCTCCGCGCCAAACTTTTTTCGTTGCAAGTTAGACGCAAGGGGCGGGATGATCCTTACAAGAGTTTTTGCGCCAGCGTGTGTTCGAGCTTGATCTGGTCGGCGGTGAATCCGCGAATCCCCTCCGCCAGTTTTTCGGTGGCCATGGCGTCCTCGTTCATCATCCAGCGGAATTCGGATTCGCTCAGCGGCAGCGGGCGCGGCTCGGTTGCGCCGTTATCCGTCAGCCTGCGTTCGAGTTTACCCTGTGTCGCTTCCAGCTCTTTCAGCAAGGCGGGCGCGATGGTGAGGCGGTCGCAGCCGGCCAGTGCCACGATCTCACCCATGTTGCGGAACGAGGCGCCCATCACGACGGTCTTGTAGCCGTGCGCCTTGTAGTATTCATAGATGCGCCGCACCGACAGCACACCGGGGTCTTCTTCCGCCGCGAATTCCTTGCCGCTCCTGGCCTTGTGCCAGTCCAGAATGCGCCCGACGAAGGGCGAGATCAGTGTCGCGCCCGCCTCGGCGCAGGCACGCGCCTGGGCGAAGCCGAACATCAGCGTGAGATTGCAGTGAATGCCTTCTCGCTCCAGCACTTCGGCGGCGCGGATACCTTCCCAGGTGGCGG
>PCWU01000003.1:1690-14673 GCA_002787455.1 Gallionellaceae bacterium CG11_big_fil_rev_8_21_14_0_20_60_62
GCTCACGCCTGCCGCGTTATACAGCGTGATCAGCCTGCGCGCCTTGGCAATCGTGGCAGCCGTATCAAACGACAGTCGCGCATCCACTTCGGTCGAGATGCGGCCGGGTATGCTCTTGAGCACTTCCACCCCGACACTGACTGCCAGCAGATCCATCGCGTTATGCAGTTGCTGGTCGTGTTCGCCGCTTTGCGCCCTGGCCGCGCCGATCGCCGCTCCGATCAGCGGCGCGTATTCGGGCAAGCCGGAAGCCTTGAGCAGCAGCGAGGGATTGGTGGTCGCGTCTTCGGGCCGGTGCTGACGGATCGCCGCGATGTCGCCGCTGTCGGCGACGATGGTGGTCATGGTTTTCAGTTGTTCCAATAGATTGCTCATTTTTTTCCTCTTAAATAATCCTGCACCTTACTCAAAAACACAGGCGTTATCGCGCGCCACAAAATGGAAATCGGCAAACCCGGCACGCGCATATTCGCCGGTGTTGTCGGTATCGGCAGCCAGCGCGAGCTGCACTATTGCCGCCTGCGGCGAACCGAATTCGGCAATCACATCCCGCTGCACATCGTGCCGCGCCACTACCCAGCGCCCGGCATTTGCCGCACCCGATTCGGCCACAATAACGCGGGTGCGGCCGGTGTAGGCATTGGGCCGCCGCGTGCCGACCGGGTAACGGTTATCCCACACATAATTGAGCGCCGCATCCGGCACCGCATCGCCGTAGATCGTGCGCGCCAGCGCCAGCTTGCCGCGCAACATCCAGCCGATTTCATCCGGCGGCAGGGCAAACGAAACATACACCCGCGCCGCATAATCATCACCCGCCTTGGTGGCAAGATCGGCATTCACCAGCGGCGCATCCACGCGCCAGCGCCAGCACAGCACCGGGGTGCGATTCAGATCCACCGCAACGGGACGCGCCAGCAGGGTCATGCTGCGCTCGGCCACGGCCTCCACCGCCAGCACGCCGTCCCATTGTCTGATGCGGTAACGGGTGGGCGCCGTATCACGGTTCAATTGGATGCGCTGCCAGGGCGGGGGAATGTCGGCCAAGTCCGGCGTTTGCGGCGGCAACCACACCGACTGTGCAGCATGAGACAAACCGAAACAGAAAATCCACAACACAAAAGCAAAACTAAACGGGTACAAACGGCCTCCAGTTTTCCGGCAACCAGCGCAAATCGCGCGGTTCATCCACATCATGCAACATTTGCCCGACATACACCGACAGGCCCAGCCGGGCTATCTGCCCCAAGGTGCTCACCGCCACCGCATCGGTGCTCCACGGGATGTTGGCAAACAGCGCGGGATCAAAACAATCCAGCCCGAGCAAAGCGTAACCGCCGTCCGCCGCGCAATGGATCGTCGCGTCGTGATCGAACAGGCGCTGCCGCGCCTCTTCCAGCAGTTGCGGCGTCAGCTCGATGCAGTCGGTGCCGATCAGGATGACCTGCTCGCCCTGCTCGATCCGCCGGCGCGCGGCGCGTGCCAGGCGCGCGCCGAGATCGCCTTCTCCCTGATCACTGATTTCGATCCCTTGCGGCAAGTAGATGCCGCGCCAGGCTTTGTCCCCGATGGCGGGGGTGACACACAATTCAACCGGGCCGATTTGCGCTTTCAGTGCGCTGCGCACCGTGTGCAGCAGCATGCGCCGCGCCAGTGCTGCCGCACCCTGCATGCCCAGCGCCGGGATCAGGCGGGTCTTGGCAAAGCCCGGTTTTGGCGCTTTGGCAAAGATAATGATGCGCGCCGGCTTCATTGGTATTGCTCGGCAAGAAGGCCGGCGTCGATGCCGCGCCAGTATTCCCAGCGCAGGCGCCACATCAGAAAGATGGTGCGCCACACCCCGCGCGTTTCCCAGCGCCGCCCGGAGGTGTTGACGCATTGATGCAGACAGGCGGGCGGCGAAATTTTTTTGAGGCGTTTACTTATCTCGACATCCTCCATCAGGGGTTGCGCGGGGAAACCGCCCAGCCGCAAAAAAATCTCGCGGCGCATGAACATCGCCTGGTCGCCGGTGGCGATGCCGGTCCAGCGCGAGCGCGCGTTCATCGCTGCCGCGACCACTTTGAGCATGAACGGGCGGCCGACAATGCACACATCGAAACGCCCCCAGCAGCGGTCACCGTCCGCCAGCGCTTGCAGGATATGGTGGGGGGCGCCAGGCGGCAAACGGGTGTCGGCATGCAAAAACAGCAGCGCCTCTCCGCTCGCCGCTGCCGCGCCCGCGTTCATTTGCAACGCGCGCCCGCGCCCGGCGCGCACCAGCCGGAACCCCGCCACTTCGACCAGCGCGGCGGAGCCGTCGGTGCTGCCGCCGTCGGCAAAAATGATCTCGTGTCCGCCCCGGCGCAGCGGCAGCAAATGCGCGAACAGGTCGGGCAACTGGCGCGCTTCGTTAAGGATGGGGATGATCACCGACAGGCGCATCATGCCTCCTTGCCCGGCGCGGCATCACCGGTGGCGAACTGCGCCTTGCCGTGGCGCGCGCGGATCCATACTTTGAGCGCGATGAAGATCAGCACCATCGCGCCCGCCACGGTCAGCAGCGCGGAATGGGCGGACTGCATCTGCTCGAACACCCGGTTGATCTCTTCCGCCAGCAGCCAGCCGCCGCTTACCACCGTGCTTGCCCACAACAGCGCGCCGATGCTGTCGTAGAGCAGGAATTGCGGCCATGACAAGCCGGAAATTCCCGCCATGGGCGAGGCAAAGGTGCGGAAACCCGGCACGAAACGCGCCACGATCAGACTGCGCGGGCCGAAGCGCAACAGCATTTCCCGGGCTTTTATGGTGCAGGCGGAAGAGCCGAAACTGAAACGGCAATAAAGTTGCACCAGACGCGCGGCGCCGATGCGCCCGACGAAATACCAGAAGCTGTCGCTCACGATCGCCGCTACCGCGGCCGTCAGCACCACCGGCAGCCAGCCCAGCACGCCGCCGGCGACTATGCTTCCGGCCAGCAGCAACGTGGCTTCGCTGGCCATCGGAATCCCCGCGTTTTCCAGCATGACCCCGCCGAATACCGCGCCCAGCCCGTATTCGGAGAACAAGCCCAGGATTTTTTCTTTGAGGTCTTCCATACCGATTCACCCCGTTGTGATGTTTAGCCCCGGCGCCAGGCGTGGTAGCGTTCCAGCCAGCGCAACACCGCCTGCGGCGCATGGGCGCGCTTCCATTCGCCTGCGGCGTATTTGTTGGCCTCCGCCAGCGTGGGATAAGTGTGGATGGTGCCGAGGATCTTGTTCAAGCCCAACCCGTGCTTCATCGCCAGCACGAATTCAGCCAGCAGGTCGCCCGCGTGTTCGCCCACGATGGTTACGCCGAGGATCTTGTCCTTACCCGGCACGGTCAACACTTTGACGAAGCCGTGCGTGGTGCCATCGGCGATGGCGCGATCCAGTTCTTCGTTGTTGAATTTCACCACCTCGTAAGTGATGCCTTTCTCTTTCGCATCCTGCTCGTTGAGGCCGACTCGCGCCACTTCCGGCTCGATGAAGGTCGCCCACGGAATGACGGAATAGTCCACCTTGAAGCGTTTGAAGTCGCCGAACAGCGCGTTCACCGCCGCGTACCACGCCTGATGCGCGGCGGTGTGGGTGAATTGATACGGCCCGGCCACATCGCCTGCGGCATAGATGTTCGGATACAGCGTTTCCAGGTAGTCGTTGGTAGTCACCGTGCGCTGCACGGGAATGCCCAATTCTTCCAGCCCAAATCCTTTCAATCTCGCGCTACGACCCACCGCGCAAATCAATGCGTCAAACTCGATGCGGCGCGATTCGCCTTCATGTTCCACCACGATGAATTTGCGTTCGCCTTCTTTCTCGCAGCGCACCGCCTTGTGATCGGTCAGCACTTCAACGCCGTCGGCAACCAGTGCGGCACGCGCCAGTTCAGACACTTCGATATCTTCACGGATCATGATGCGCGGTGCCATTTCGATCTGTGTCACGCCCGAACCCAGCCGCGCAAAACTCTGCGCCAGCTCGCAGCCGATCGGCCCGCCGCCCAGCACCACCAGTCGCTGCGGTGCTTCATCCAATTCGGCAAAGGTTGACCACAGCGTGTCGCTGGTGACATAGCCCACGTCACTCAATCCGGGCAGCGGCGGCACGAAAGGCTGTGCGCCGGTGGCGATGACGATGCTGCGCGTGGTGAGTTTTTGCGTCGTGCCATCGTGCAATTTGATTTCCACCGTCCACGGGTCGGTGATGCGCGCATAACCCTGCAACACTTCCACGCCAAGGCCGGTGTAACGCTCCACGCTGTCGTGCGGCGCAACGTCGGCAATCACCCGATGTACGCGCGCCATGACTTTGCGGAAACTAAACTCGGGTGACATTGCACTCAAACCGTAGTGCTCGCCGTGGCGCATCTGGCTTGCCAACTTGGCACTTTTGATGATGGCCTTGCTCGGTACGCAACCGTAGTTAAGACAATCTCCACCCATCTTGTGCGTTTCGATCAGCGTGACTTTGGCCTTCACCGCCGCCGCGATATACGCCGACACCAGCCCTGCCGCGCCGCCGCCGATGACGATCAGGTTGCGGTCGAATTTGGCCGGACGCTGCCATTTGGCATAGACGCGGCGGCGTTGCAGCCACTGGATAAATTTGTTGGCGATCACGGGAAACACTCCCAGCAAAACAAACGAGAACAACAGTCCAGGCGAAAGAATGCCGGACAGACTTTCGAGTTGCGCGAGCTGCGTGCCCGCGTTGACGAACACCAGTGTGCCCGCCAGCATGCCGAGCTGGCTCACCCAGTAGAAAGTACGCGCGCGCATCGCGGTCAGTCCCAGCAGCAGGTTGATCAGGAAGAACGGGAACACCGGCACCATGCGCAGGGTGAACAGGTACAGCGCGCCGTCGCGGGCGATGCCGTCGTTGATGGTTTTGAGTTTGTCGCCGAAGCGCTGCTGCACCGTATCGCGCAGCACGAAGCGCGAGGCCAGAAAGGCCAGCGTCGCGCCGATGCTGGAGGCGAACGACACCAGCAGTGCGCCCCACAGCAGGCCGAACAGGGCGCCCATCGCCAGCGTCATCACCAGCGCGCCCGGCAAGGACAGCGCGGCGACCAGTACATAGCCGATGAAGGCGATACCGGTCACCAGCCAGGGCGATTGGTCTTTCAGCGCGATGAATTCGTCGCGCCGGGATTGCAGGGTTTCCAGCGTCAGATACTGGTGCAGGTCAAAGGCAAAGAACAGCCCCGCCAGCAGCGCAACTGCCGCCAACAAAAGAAGTTTTTTCATTGGATGTCCCTGATGGCTTCATGCGTCGGCACCGCAGGCGATTGACCTATCGCCCCGCCGCAACTGCTGCCCTGCCCGGCGGTGCAACCATAGCAGTGATCGGCCACGCGGATGGATTGCCCTTCTATGTCCTGTTGCAGCAGGTCGCGCAGATGCGGTCTGCCCATGCCCGCCAAGGCCAACCCGAGTTGCTGGTTGAAATCGCAGTCATACAAAAATCCCTGCCAATCCGCACTAACCAGGTTGCGGCACATCACTGTATCCAGATTGGCGGCGGCAAAATTTTCGTGCAGCAGGCGCATGTACTCATTGAACTGACCTTTGGAGATCAGCATTGAACCGAAGCGCTGGATCGGCATGTTGGCAATCGCCAGCAGGCGGTTGAAGCGGATGCCGAAGTGCGCCAACAGCTCGCGCTTGTAATCCGCCTCCAGCGCGGACTGGTCGGGCGGCAGTACAGCACCCTGCGGATTGAACACCAGATTGAGCACCAGCCCGCTGTCGGGCAGGCCGTAACCCAGTTGATTAAGTTTTTGCAGCGCAAGGATGCTCTTGTCGAACGCGCCCTTGCCGCGCTGTTTATCCACATTCTCCAGAGAATAGCAGGGGAGCGAGGCAACGATCTCGACCTGCTGCTGCGCGAGGAATTCGGCCATATCTTCCTGGCCCGGCTCGAACAGGATGGTGAGGTTACAGCGGTCGATCACGGTGCAATCCAGCGCGCGCGCAGCGCGCACCAGATCACGAAAACCCTCGTGCAATTCCGGCGCGCCGCCGGTCAGATCCAGCGTGCGCAGATTGCGCGCCGCCAGCACCTGCGGAATCAGCGCCAGCGTTTCCGCATCCATCATCTCGGTGCGGTTCGGCCCCGCGTTGACGTGGCAATGTTGGCAAGTCATGTTGCACTTGTAGCCCAGATTGACTTGCAGGATTTCCAGCGCGCGGCGACGGAGAGCAGGAAATTCGGTGGTTTGCAGCAATGGCAGGGTGGCGTGCATGACGATCTCGTTTCAATGGGTGGTGTGGAAGTCGGTGGCGGGGGCCCAATTCTTACACAAGCGGCTGGGGAACTGGCTGTTCCGGGGAGCGGGCAAGACAGCGATTCACCCGAGCGGGCATTTATTCCGCGTTTCGTTTATCCCCCGCCCGGCTCCACAACGCTTCCACCCGCGCATCGCGACCGCAGCCGCGCCGGTAATAGCCGTAACGGAGCGGATTCTTCTTGTAATAGTCCTGGTGGTATTCCTCGGCGGGATAGAACATCCCCGCCTTTTCGATCTCGGTATAAATACGCGAAAAACGCCCGCTCTTTTCCAGCGCAACCAGGCCCGCGCGCGCCAGTTTTTCCTCCTCCGCATTCTGGAAATAGATGCCGCTGCGATATTGCGAGCCTGAATCGCAGAACTGGCGGTCTTTCACTGTCGGGTCGATGTGGCGCCAGAAATAATCAAGCAATTTGTCGTAGCCGACCTTTGCCGCATCATAGGTCACCCGCACCGCTTCCGCATGGCCCGTGCCGCCCGCGCTCACCTGCCGGTAGGTCGGATTGGCGAGATGGCCGGCGGTGTAGCCGGATTCGACCGCGATCACGCCGTTCAACTTTTCGAAATCCGCCTCGAGGCACCAGAAACAGCCGCCGGCAAAGATCGCGGTTTTCGTTTCGGCGCCGGCAGGTGGCGCAGCCGTCAACAGCGCACACAAAAGAAAGAGCCGCCTCATGCGCGCAGGGCAGGCAGGGCCGTGCCTTCGGCGATAAATTCCAGCGCCAGGCCGTTGTTGCAATAGCGCAAGCCGGTCGGCTGCGGCCCGTCGCCGAACACGTGCCCCTGATGCCCGCCGCAGCGCGCGCAGTGGTATTCGGTGCGCGGATAAATCAATTTGTAATCGGTGCGGCTTGCCACGGCGTTCGGCAGGGACTGCCAAAAACTCGGCCAGCCGGTGCCGCTGTCGTATTTCTGCGCCGAGGAGAACAACGGCAATGAACAGGCGGCGCAGATAAAAGTGCCCGCGCGTTTTTCGCGGTTCAACGCGCTGCTGCCCGCGCGTTCGGTGGCTTCCTCGAACAGGATTTCATAGCGTTCGCGCGGCAACAGCGCGCGCCACTCGGTTTTGCTCTTGTTCAGCTTTTGCACCAGTGCGGTGCCTTTGGCCGCAAAGGGGAAGAGCAAAATCAGCGCCAACCCCATCATCGATTGCAGAAAATTTCGACGTTTCATGACATTCTCCTTAAATCAAAACGTGATAAAACTCCCTGTCGCGTAAGGATGATACGCAATGCCGCGACTGAATCAAGGCATAATATGCAGGGGCTTTCTGCGAAAAATCGGCGGCGCATTCGGCGCGCAATTCAACCTGATCAGGACAATTATGGGCTTGGCATTACACTCGTTGGGCAAGCGGCTGGCGCGCTTTCTGTCGCGCGAACGCGCCGATTTTCAACCCCTGATTCCGACCAGCGCGGCACAATTGCGCGCCAAGCTGCAGGTGGGCGATGTATTGCTGGTGGAAGGCAGCAGCCGCGCCAGCAGCGCGATCAAATTTCTGACCCAATCCACCTGGTCGCATGCCGCGCTGTACGTCGGCGACGAGGCGGCCAATATCCCCGGCCTGCCGGAAGGCGCGTGCATGATCGAGGCCGACATGGCGGAAGGGGTGCGCGCTGTCTGTCTGGAGGCTTTTGCCGGGCTGCACACGCGCATCAGCCGTCCGTTCGGATTGAATGAAGAGGAGCGGCGCGCGGTCGCGCGCTACGCGGTGCAGCGCATCGGCCACCAATATGATCTGCGCAATATTTTTGATCTGTTGCGCTATCTGCTGCCGGCGCCGCCGATCCCGGGCCGCCTGCGCAAACACTTGTTGGCGCTGGGCAGCGGCGACCCGACCCGCGCCATCTGTTCCACCCTGATCGCGCAGGCATTCCAGTCCATCCACTACCCCATCCTGCCGCAGGTCACCCAGCGCACCCTGCAGGACGCCGACTGTCCGGATTGCGCGGAAGAGGTGTTCCGTCTGCGCCACCACAGTTTGTTCACGCCGCGCGATTTCGATGTGTCGCCGTATTTTGAGGTGATCAAACCGACCGCCTTCAAGGCGGGTTTTGATTACAAGGCGCTGCGCTGGGAATAGGCGGCTTCAGCCCTTTCCCTTGTCCTTTACCCGCTCATCTTCGCCTTTGGCATATGCCCGCGTGATGGCGTGCAAATCGCCCATTTGTTGCTTGAAATTGTGGCAGCCGCTGCACATCATCAGATGCACTTGCAGCCCCATGCGGGTTTTCAGCGGCAGCACCTGTTCCTGCGCGTCGGAAATCAGCCTGGTCGCTTCCATGCAGTTCATCATGATTTTTCTCCTTGCAGATACCAGTTGTTTTCCAGGCACTCGCGCAAGCGTAGGCGGGCGCGATGCAGCAGGACATGCAGATTGCTGGTGGTCAATTCCATCGTGGCGCAAATTTCGCCCGCGTCCAATTCAATGAATTCGCGCAGCATGAACACGCGCGCCTGCTTCGGCGGCAGGTGCTCCAGGCAGGCTTCGAATACGCGCCAAAAGTGTTTCTCGCGCATCGCCGCCTCGGGATTTCCCCAGACCACGGGGCGCTCGTCTTTTTGCCAGAAACCCTTGCGGTCAAACAGTTCGGACACGTCCTCGTCGTCTTCGTCGTGCGCAAAACTGCCGATATTCACCGTGCGCTGTTTGTAGCGCAGGACGTCGGCGATCTTGTTTTTCAGAATCGCAAACATCCAGGTCTTGAACGCGGCGCGCCCGCCAAACGAATCCGCGTTTTTCATCGCGCCGATCAGCGCCTCCTGCACCGCGTCTTCGGCCTGATTGCTGTCGCTCAATTGCAGTGTGGCGAACCTCATCATCTGGCGCCGGATATCTTGCAGGAACGCGGTGTCGGCGAGCAGGCCCTTTTCAGTCTTCAATTTTGCATTCATCGCTTTCCCTGAGTTCGAGTTCGTTTTTCGCCGCGCTGTAACTGGCGACGCAGTACGGCACCAGATAGTTCAACAGCAGGTGCCCCCACTCGATTGTAGCGCCATGCAACATATTCTCGCCCTGATTCACCAGATTCAGCAGCGTTCCCACCACCAGCGCGATCTTCAGCGCATTGATCACGATGTGGCGCAACAGGGAGATTTCGAGCAAGCGTCGCATGGCTATCGCGCCGGATAGGTGCCGTACTTGCGCATGAAACGGCGGTCGATCCAGTTCTTCCAGCGCCACACCCAGCCGCCTTGCGCGCTGACCGCCCCCCATGAAGCCACCGCGTGCCGTGGCCCGGTCGCCAGCAGATACAGTGATTTGTGGCGCGGGCGGTAACGCAGCAGGGGGGCATCGCCGGCGGCCAGCAGATTGTGCGCCAGCACCGGCCCGGCAAACACCGCATGCACGCCGGAGCGCGGCAGTTGCACATCGGTGCGCATGCACACATCACCGGCGGCAAAAACCTGCGGATGCGACACGCTGCGGTGCTGCGCATCGACCAGCACATAGCCGCGCTCGTCGCGCGCCAGATCGGTCTGCGCCAGCCAGGGGGCGGGACGCGCGCCGGTGGCGGCCAGAATGCAGTCTGCCGTCAGATGCGCTCCGGTGGAAAGTTTCACCCCGTCCCCGTCGCCCAGCGACTGCGCCTGGTACAGCACAATCCCGCGCTGATGCAGCAGCGCGCGCGCGCGCCGTTTGACCCCGGCGGCATGACCGGGCAACAAACCCTGATCGGATGCGATCAGGATCACTTCGGTACGAGGCGCGCGTATTGCCAGTGCATGGCGCGCGGCAAAAGCCAGCTCGACCCCGGCCGCGCCGCCGCCCACCACAATCAGGCGATAGCCGGGTTTGCGGGTTGCGTCTTGCACAATGCGCGGCCACTGCGCGACAAAATTCTCCAGCGGCTTGACCGGAAGCAGAAGCTCCCCCGCCGCCTGCAGGCGCGCGGTATCGGTCTCGCTGCCCACATCCAGCGACAGCAGATCAAAATCGAGGCGGCTGCCGTCGGCCAGTTGCAGATTGTTTTCGGTCGCCGCAATCCCCGCCACCCGCGACTGGATGATGCGCGCCCCGGCCTGTTCCGCCAGTGGCAGCAAGTCGATTCGGCATTCGTCCAGGGTGTAATGCCCGGCCATCCAGCCCGGCAACATGCCGGAATACATCTGGTAACGACCGGGGGTGATCAGCACCACTTCCCGGTCGGTGTGTTGCCGCGCGAGCGCGCGCAACACACTCAATTGGGCATGGCCGCCTCCGGCCAGGATCAGGCGCTGCGGATTTGAATTGTTCATGGTTTATCCAATAGGAGTCACCGATAGTCGGTTAACTTGAGCAAAGCTTACATCGTCAAGCGCCGCGCATCGTGCATGCGCCACGGTGTAGTAATATCAGTCCATGTCCGATTCCGTCAAACCGCTCGACGATTTTCTGCGCCGCCTGCATCTGGGCTCCGCAGTTTATTACGTTGGCCAGTTGTGCGACGCCTGGCACATGTCCACCCCCGGCGGCAGCGATGTGACGACTTTTCATCTGGTTTGCAGCGGCGAGGCCTGGATCCAACTGCGGGACGGAAGCTCGCCGACGCGGATGGCCGCGGGCGACATTGCTTTCTTTCCACATGATGCGGCGCATGCCTTCAGTGCTCAGCCCGACATTCCGCGGCAACCGTTCGACTATTCGCACCCTGCCCGGCTCGATAGGCAAGCCCCCGGAACCGGGTTGTTGTGCGGCCATCTGAAATTGCCCGCGCATATCCGCCGCCTGCTGCTCGCCTCGTTCCCGGACTTCCTGCTGATCCGCCCGGATCAAAGCCCGGTCGGGAAGCCGCTGCGCGGCATCATCGAACTGATGACCGAGGAAGCCACATTGAATGATCTCGGCGTGACTGCCGTTCTGGATCGATTGTCGGATGTGCTGTTCCTGTATGTCCTGCGCCACACCCTGCATCAGGCGCCGCAACTCTCGCCCTTGTTGCTCGGCCTGTCGGATGCGCATCTGCGCCCCGCCCTGACCGCGTTCATCAATGCGCCGGCGGAAAGCTGGAGCATCGAACGCATGGCCGATCTCGCCTGCCAGTCGCGTTCCGCCCTCGCCGAGCGCTTCACCCGTCTGCTCGCGCTGCCGCCGATGGAATTCGTCACGATCTGGCGCATGCAAATGGCAACCGGCCTGCTTGCCGATGGCCGCGCCAATATGCTGGATGTCGCCATGCAGTGCGGCTACGAATCCGAGGCCGCATTCCGCAAGGCATTCAAGCGCGTCGTCGGCATCGCGCCGGGGCGACTGCGCAAGTCGCAATCCTGACAGACATGGCGGGCAGCCACCCCCGATTCAAGCCGGGGTTGCGCCCTTCCAACTCCTCATATATGATTCTTATGGCATGAATGTTTTATCTGAGAACTCGTCAACCAAGCAATTAAAATATCAGTCAACGCGCTATAACCACGGAGCCCGCCATGTCACACGATTGTTCGACCACAATTTCCTTCAACCTCAGCTACCCGTTCGACGCCCGCGGCATTGCCAAGCGTTTTCGCCATGCCGCCATCTTCGGCGCGCTGGACTCGCTCAATCCGGGCGAAACCATGCAGTTCATGAACGACCACGACCCAATTCCCCTGCTGGGTCAATTGCAGCAGCGCTACGGCGAACATATCGCCATCGAGTACGTGGCGCGCGAACCGGGTCAAATCGCCATCAACTTCAAGCGCGTTTAACTTTCTTCATGCAACGCCATCCCCGCCTGCAGCCGCTGTCACGCGAGCACTACGGCGCGCTCAAGCTGGCGAAACTGTGCGCACAAGCCGCGGAGGGGGATGACACCGCCATTGGCTTGGCATGCCAGCGTGCCATTCAGTCTTACGCGGACGAATTGCAGCCGCACTTCTTGTTTGAAGAGAATTCGCTATTCCCGCTGTTGCGGGACACCTCCTATCAACTGCTGGTCGAGCACGCCCTGCTCGACCACCGCAAACTGGCCGAATTGAAGGATCGCATGCTGCCCGCCGACAAGGAAGTGTTACGCCAATTCGGGCAACTGTTACAGGCGCATGTGCGCTTCGAGGAACGCGAGCTTTTCCCGGCGCTGGAAACCCGCCTGGATCAGGCTGAATGATTTTCCCGGCCAGCCGCCGCTTCGGCCTGTAATTTCCCCAGCATGCTGCCCAGCAACAATTCATCCACCTTGCCGAATTCGTGCATTCTGATTCGACCCAGATGGTCGATGACAACCATGCTCGGCGTGCCGCGCAAACCGTAACTCGCCATCGTCAGGGGAATCGCCACTCCCGGCGCATGCGCATCCACACCCACCGGATGGGTGATCTGATATTCATGCAAAAAGGCCTCGAGTGCCACCGGTGTCATCGCCGCATGATGCTCAAAAACAGTATGCAGGCCGACGACAACCAGGTCGTCGCCGGCCAGCTGCCGGTGCACACGCTCGGCCAGCGGCACGCCGTGGCTCACACAACCCGGGCATAGCATCTGAAAAGCATGCAACACAACGATCCTGCCCCGCATTCGCTCCAGTTTCAGCGGTTGCCGGCAATTAAACCATTGGCCGACCTGCCAGGCCGGGGCAAGTGCGTGAGTCGCGCTCATTTTGCGTCGCGCAATTTGCTGAACACGTAATCGCCGTCTGCTAGCGGCTCATGGCAACCGAAGCAGGCGCTCTTGGCATTTTCACCCACCGCGCGCTGCGTCTTTGAGTCACCGGCAAACCCCTCAAAGCCCCAGCCGC
>PCWU01000003.1:14681-23977 GCA_002787455.1 Gallionellaceae bacterium CG11_big_fil_rev_8_21_14_0_20_60_62
ATCACCGAGCCGTCGGAAAATTTGCCTTGTTTGTAACCTTTGATCGCTTTCTTGTTTGCGTAGAGGTGGTGAATGCCGCCGAATGCGCCAAACAGCGGGTGTCCATCTTCGATCACCATGCTCTTGACGTGGTGCCAGTCGCGGTAGCCCGCAGGGTACGGCACGGTTGCGTCAGCGGCGAGGGCGTTAATCGTACTGCCAACAAGTGCGGCGAAAATTAAAGTGCGTTTCATGTCGTTCTCCTTTTCGAGTTTGTTTATTGCTTCGAGTCGAAGCAATAACATCATATAAGCCGTCCTTCATGTTGTCAATATTTGTTTCGACAGCCACCATTGTTCTGCTCGCCGACTCCTGACCTGCACCGCAAATTCGCCATAAAAAAATGCCCGCACAATGGCGGGCACCGGAAAATAAAATCACCGACTTTTAACGCAGGGTGATTCGATCGCCGCGTCCTTTCTTCGGATCCGCATCCGGCTTGTTCATCAGCACCGTGATTGCGCCGCGCATCGCGGCTCCCATGGCGTGATCGACGATGGCAACATTGGTGGATCGGCCTGCGGGCGACACGATATCGAATGTGCTGCCCTCGGACACAGCAACGTTATAGGTGGCCAAGCCATACAGTGTGTTGTTCGGATTGCCGCCCACGTACACCCTGTCCCACAATCCGGCAATCGGATGCAGCGCAACCGGATTGTTGATGTTGGCATTCACGAAGTAAATGCGCACCCGCTCGCCCGGTTTGGCTTCCAGCACCTGTTTTGCGTCGCCGTCATGCACCGGGTCATAGTTGAACATTTTGCCGTTGATGAGTGAACCGGTCCATCCGCTGTTTTCCAGCAGCGCTACCGTGTTGCTGGTATCCGGGAAATACTGCTGCTGCACCAGAACATATTCGCGGTCGGCCTTGGGAAAGTTCCTGGCGTTCTTGGGATCAACGATAATGACCCCGTACATGCCGTTGGCAATGTGCTGCTGCATCGGCATGGTGCCGCAGTGGTACATGTAAACACCGGGCAGTCTTGCCTTAAACGTAAAGTGCTTGGTTTCGCCCGGGGCAATCGAAGCAAACTCGTTCAGCACATCCACTTCTGCAATGTGAAAATCCATCGAATGGGACATGCTGTTGGTCTCCGGATTCGTCAGAGTGAAGTCAACCGTGTCGCCCTCGCGCACCCGCACGGTCTTGCCCGGCACTGTGCCGTCAAACGTCCAGGCCGTCCGCATGACCTTGCCGGCGTTGTCCACCGGCAGTTCGGCTTCTACCGCCTTCATGGTTACCTTCACCGTTTTTGCCAGAGCCTGCTGCACCGGCATCAGGCCTAGCGCGGCGACGGGGAATATCCACATCCAGTTTGATTTATGCATGATGCACCTCCATTTGTCGTTCTGTTTGGAAACCGAAAATGACCGCAACATTCAATGCTCGAATCGATATCCTCAACAGATACTTTACCTCCTCGTGTGCGACATATTTGCTTCGTATCGACTCAATTAAAGCCTAGGCTTATATTTTTCACTTGTCAATAATTGTTTTGATGCGCTACATTAACGCCATGACTACTACTTTACTTATTCTGGAGCGTCTGGGTGCGCTCATCCATCAGTCCGTGCGCGACGATGCCGCCCGCCACGGCTTGCAGCCCATCCATGTCCAGGTCTTGGGTTATCTGGCGCGCGCCAACCACTACAGCGATCTGCCCATAGCGGTAGCCGAGTTTTTCGGCATCACGCGCGGCACGGTGTCGCAGACACTGACCTTGCTCGAAGGCAAAGGATTGCTAACCAAGGAGAAAGACGGCAAAGACGCGCGCCTGGTGCATTTGCACCTGACCGCAGCCGCCCGCAAGATTCTGCAAGAGAGCTGGGCGCAAAAAATGGAAATTGCCCTGCGTTCGATGCCGACAGATGCGGCCAGGCTGGACCAGTCGTTGCGCGCGCTGCTGGCAGGCTTGCAGCACCTTAACGGGCAACGCCCGTTCGGGGTTTGCCGCCAGTGCGCGCACTTCCTGACCGAAAAAAAGGGCGTGCGCTGCGGGTTGACGGGGGAATCACTGCGCCAGGAACAAACCGTGCGCATTTGCCGCGAGTGGCAGACACCTGCCGGGTAGCGATTTACTGGACGAACGGACACGAATTTCATCTTCCCGGGCATGGCGCAACAAACTCAATCTGCTGAAAATACGATCCGGCAACACTCGGTTGCGCAACCCTTTCAGGAGATCAACATGAGCACTTTTACCCTGCACACACTGGATACCGCCCCTGCGGGTTCTTTGCCGATTCTCGATGCCGCCAACAAGGGGCTGGGTTTCATCCCGAACCTGTACGCGCATTTGGCGTCGTCGCCCGTCACCCTCGAAGCCTACAAAAATCTCGGCGCGTTGCTGGAAAAGAGCGCGTTCACTCCCGTCGAGCAACAGCTCATTCTCCTTGCGGTCAGCTTCGAGAACCGTTGCGGCTATTGCATGGCGGCGCACTCGTTCATTGCGCGCAACATGGTCAAAGCCGACGCGGCGATCATCGCCACCCTGCGCGGCGGGCAGCCGCTGGCGGATGCGAAACTGAACGCGCTGGCGAATTTTGTGCGCGCCGTGGTGCGCGAGCGCGGATGGGTTGCGGACGGCAACGAGCTCAAAAGTTTCTTCACTGCCGGCTACACTCAGCAGCATGCCCTCGAAGTCATCCTCGGCGTGGCGATGAAAACCATCAGCAATTACACCAACCATCTGACCGATACCCCGCTGGATGCCGCGTTCGCCGCAGAGAAATGGGAACTGCCGGATGACTATGCGTGCTGCAAGAATTAGACAAACCAAGAAAACTCATTTCACGCGGGGACGCGGAACACGCGGAGAAAAACCCGATAATGGTTTTGAATTTATCCGCGCCCCTCTCGCCTCCGCGTGAGTCATCTTTTCAGTTAGTTATGCTGCCTGTTGGTTCTCTGCACAAAACCTGCGGCATAATCAGGCTGCGGCGCAAATGTAAGGGAGGGTGTCTGCTGCCCGACCAATATCCATCTATTTCGAGGAGCACCCCATGCCAAAAGCCATTTGGAACAATCAAATCATCGCCGAAGCCAAAGCGAGCGAGATTCACCGCGTGGAAGGCAATGTCTATTTCCCGCTTTCCGCCGTGAAGCGCGAATTTCTGCAACCGAGTGACACACATACCCACTGCGTGTGGAAGGGCGAGGCCAGTTATTACAACGTGGCGGTCGGCGGCGAGGTGAACGAGGATGCGGCGTGGTATTACCCGGAGCCGTCGCAGATGGCGGCACGGATCAAGGATCATGTGGCGTTCTGGCGCGGCGTGAAAGTGGAAGACTAAGCAGTGGGCATGTCCGCATTAGCGCAGCGTTTTCAGGCGGTGCGCGCCCGCTCCGAGGCCTTGTGCGCGCCGCTGGAGATTGAAGACTATTGCATTCAGGCGATGGAAAACGCGAGTCCGCCAAAGTGGCATCTGGCGCACGTGACTTGGTTCTTTGAGGCCTTCGTCCTTGCGCCCTTCGCCCCCGGCTACCGGGTATTCCAAAAAGAATTCGCGCACCTGTTCAATTCCTATTACGAAACGGCGGGGACATTCTTTCCGCGCCCGCAACGCGGCCTGCTGTCGCGCCCAACGGTGAAAGAAATTTATCGCTATCGCCAGCATGTCGATGGCGCGCTACTGGACTTGCTGGCAAACCCACCGCAACAACATGCCGCCGATATTTTGCAGCGCGTGCGTTTGGGCATCGAGCACGAGATCCAGCATCAGGAATTACTGCTGATGGATACGCTGTCCAACTTCTCGGCCAATCCCCTGTTGCCCGCGTATCACACGCCCGACTTGCCCGCTGCGTCTTCACAGCCGCCACTGGACTGGCAGACCTTCAGCGGCGGGCTAATCGAGATCGGTCACGAGGGCGCTGAATTTTCCTATGACAATGAGCGCCCGCGCCATAAGGTTTGGCTCAACGATTTCCGCCTGGCCACACGCCTGACCAGCAATGCGGAGTACCTTGCCTTCATCGAGGACGATGGATATCACCGCGCCGATCTGTGGCTGTCGGATGGTTGGCACACGGTGCAGACCCAACACTGGCAAGCCCCCCTGTACTGGTTCAAGCAAGGCAGTGACAGGATGCACTTCGACCTGACGGGCGCGCATCCCTTGCGCGAGGACGAGCCGGTATCGCACTTGAGTTATTACGAGGCGGACGCCTACGCGCGCTGGGCGGGAAAACGGCTGCCGACGGAAGCGGAATGGGAACACGCGGCGCATGCGCAAGCGCTCAGCGGCAACTTTCTCGACAGCGGTCTGTATGTGCCGCAACCAGCGCCGCAGCCCGGTCTGTGCCAACTCTACGGCGAGCTGTGGCAATGGACACAAAGCGCCTATCTGCCCTACCCCGGCTTCCGCCCCTTGCCCGGCACCCTGGGCGAATACAACGGCAAGTTCATGTGCGACCAGATGGTGTTGCGCGGCGGATGCTGCGTGACGGCGCGGGATCATCTTCGCGCCAGTTACCGCAATTTTTTTAGAGCCGCCGACCGCTGGATGTTTTCCGGCCTGCGCCTGGCCAAGGATATTTGATGAGAAACGAATCGCCCACTCCGCAAACCGCCAACGAAACCGAAGCGGATTTTCTGCATTGCATGCTGGCCGGCCTGCGCCGCCAACCCAAATCCATCCCGCCAAAATTCTTTTACGACGCGCGCGGTTCGCACCTGTTCGACCTGATCTGCGCCACCCCGGAGTATTACCCGACGCGCACCGAGACCGCCATCCTCGAACGCTACGGCGCGCAAATGGCCGCGCGCATCGGCGCCTCGTGCCGGCTGATCGAGCTGGGCAGCGGCAGCGCCAGCAAGACCCCGCTGCTGTTGCGCCATCTGGCCGACGATGCGGTGTATGTGCCGATCGACATTTGCGCACCGCACTTGTTGCAAAGCACGGCACGCTTGCAGGCGCTGTTCCCGCAGATGGCCATGCAGCCCTTGTGCGCCGACTACACGCAGCTCTCCGCACAGGATATGCAGTCCGACGCCGCGCAAAGACCGGTAATCTTCTTTCCCGGCTCGACGATAGGCAATTACGCACCGCAGGAAGCGGTGCAATTGCTGCGGGATGTCGCGCAGTGGGTCGGCCACGAAGGCGGATTATTGCTCGGCGTGGATTGCAAGAAATCACCCGCGCTACTGAATGCCGCCTACAACGATGCGGCCGGTCACACCGCCGCGTTCAACCTCAATCTGCTGGCGCGCATGCAACGCGAATTGGGCGCACAACTCGACCCTGAAGGTTTTTTCCATTACGCCTTTTATAACGCGTCGCTGGGCCGCATCGAGATGCATCTGGTCAGCCGCTGCCGCCAAAGCATCCGACTGGGAAATGAATCGTTCGCGTTCGAGGAAGGCGAAACCCTGCACACCGAGAACTCGTACAAATACGCCGCGCACGAATTCGGGCAACTGGCGCGCTCCGCCGGCTGGCATCTGAAAACCACCTGGAGCGATGCGCAAGGATTGTTCAACGTGCATTACTTGAGTCTTTCCGCCACCGAGCCGCGCCACCTCCTGCCTTTCGGTACGCCGTGACCCCGCCGCGCCTGATCGCCCTCACCACACTGACCATGATCGCCTTCGCGGCGAATTCGGTGCTGTGCCGCATGGCGCTGAAAGACACCGGCATCGACGCGGCCAGCTTCACCGCGCTGCGCCTGCTCTCCGGCGCGGCGATGCTGTGGCTGCTCATGCGCTGGCAACAGCAGGCAGCGCTGCAATACGGCAACTGGCGTAGCGCGCTGGCCTTGTTCATTTACGCCGCCGCTTTCTCTTTCGCCTACCGCACGATCAACGCCGGCGCGGGCGCGCTGATGCTGTTCGGCGCGGTGCAGGCAACCATGCTTATCGCCGGATTCATTGCGGGCGAACGCCTGCGCAGGATACAGGCCGCAGGTTTTGTTACCGCGCTGGCGGGACTGGTGATGCTGGTTTTGCCCGGTGTGGAAGCGCCATCGGTGCCGGATTCCTTGCTGATGCTGGCGAGCGGCGTCGCTTGGGGCATTTACTCGTTATGGGGACGCGGGCTGGCCAACCCTGCGGCCGCGACCGCCGGCAATTTTGTGCGCGCCGCCCCGCTGGCGCTGGTGCTGGCCGGCATCGCCCTGCCCTGGCTGCAATGGGACGCGCGCGGCGCGCTGTATGCCGTGCTATCCGGCGCGATAACCTCGGCGCTCGGCTACGTGCTGTGGTATCGCGTGCTGCAACACCTGCGCGCGATGACCGCCTCCACCGTGCAACTGTCCGCGCCGATCATCGCTTCGCTGGGCGGCGTGGTGGTGTTGGGAGAAATGTTCACGCCGGATTTGTTCGTCGCCTCAGTGCTGGTTCTTGGCGGCCTCTGGCTGGTGCTGCGCTACGGCAAGATTGGATTGTAAAAACGGTTTTACGCGGAGAAATTAAAAATCTGAATACCTGATTGATTGTGCGTTTGTGGGCTCCTCCGCGTCGCCGCGTGAAACCCGCCTTTATTCCGTTTGAGCGGAATCGTGCGTATTGGCTGCGTTGGCGATCTGTTCCAGCGCCTGCTTGATCACGCTGCGCGGCGCGCCGATGTTCATGCGCATGAAGCCGCTGCCTTGAGTGCCAAACAGCACACCCGGACTCAACCCCACGCCCGCCTCCTGCACAAAGAAATGTTTGAGCTGTCGGTCGTCCAATCCCATGCCCCGGCAATCCAACCACAACAGATAAGTGCCTTGCGGCTCGATCAGTTTGATCTGCGGCAGATGCCGTTGCAGGAAATCGCGCACGAAGTCGCGCGTGGCAGACAGATAATCGAGCAGTGCCTCCAGCCAAGGCGCCCCCTCGCGATAGGCCGCCTCGAACGCTGTGATGCTGAACGGATTGCTGGCGCTGACGTGCAAGCTGGAAAATGCCTTGTTGATCGCGGCGCGGTCGCCTGCTTGCGGCACGATCAGCGCGGAAAGGCCGAGGCCGGGAATGTTGAAGGTTTTGCTCGGCGCGACGGCGGTGATGACGTGTACTTTATCCTGCGCCAGCGTCGCCAGCGGGATGTGCGTCACACCGGGATAAACCAGGTCGGCGTGGATCTCGTCCGACACCACGGTGATGTCGTGGCGCGCGCAGATTTGCAGCAGCGCCTGCAACTCGTCACGCCGCCACACGCGCCCGACCGGATTGTGAGGCGAGCACAGGAGCAACAGGCGTGCGCCCGCGGCCGCGCAACGCTCAAAATCCTGCAGATCGAAACGATATTGGCCGTGTGCGAACTTGAGCGGATTACACACCGTCTTGCGCCCGATGGTTTCTGCGGCGGCAAGGAAAGGCGCATACACCGGGGGCTGCACGATCACGCTATCACCAAGTTGGGTGAACGCGAGGATCACCGCATGCAGGGAGGGCACCACGCCGGGGCAGAACTGAATGGCATCACTATCGATATTCCAGCCGTAGCGCATGGCCAACCACTGGATCAGGGCGTCATACAGCGATTCGGGATAAATGGTGTAACCGAAAACTGCATGCGCGGCGCGTTGTGCCAGCGCGCGCTGCACCGGCTCCGGGACGGCAAAATCCATGTCGGCGACCCACAGCGGAATGACCTCCGCGCGACCAAACACCTGTCCGCGCGCGTCGTACTTGAGGCTGGCAGTGCCGCTGCGGTCGATCACCCGATCAAAATCGAAAATGTTATTCATGGTTGGATACCGGGCTGGTTGCCACGCTACATCAGCGCGACGCTTTTCACTTGTGCATACACTTCCATGCCGACCGCCAGACCAAGCCGGTCGCGCGAGCGGCGGGTGATGCGCGCCAGCAACACGTTCGAGGTGCCGACCGTCATGCGCACGTTCACCTTATCCGCGCCCTCGTCGCTAATCTCGGCGATGCGCGCGGGCAGGATGTTGCTGATACTGGTGTCGTGCGCATGCTGCAGCGCGATGCTCACGTCGCGCGCCAAAACCCGGGCGCGCACGCGGCTGCCAAGCGGATGGCTGACCTGACCCACCCACAATATTCCGTCGCCGTAATCCAGTTGCGTCAAGCCGTAGCGCTCGTCGTGCTGCACCACCGTCGCCTCGATCACCGCCCCCGCGTCGTCGAAGTGCGCGGTAGGTAGATCGAGGCGCGCGAGTATCTCGCCCGGCACGCCGCAGGCGATGACGCGACCCGCTTGCAGCAACAGCAGGTGGTCGGCCAGCCGCGCCACTTCATCCAGTGCATGGCTGACGTACAACACGGGGATTTCCAGCTCACAATGCAGTGCTTCGAGGTAGGGCATGATCTCCTGCTTGCTGCGGCTGTCGAGCGCGGACAGCGGCTCATCCATCAGCAACAGGCGCGGGCTGGTGAGCAGCGCGCGCCCGATGGCGACGCGCTGGCGTTCGCCGCCGGAAAGCTGCGCCGGATCGTGGCGTTCGATCAGCCGGTTCAATCCCAGCCACGCCACCACTTGTTCCAGTTGCACTTTGCGTTCCGCAGGCGGAATGCGCCGGTATCCGTATTCGAGATTGGCGCGCACCGACAGATGCGGGAACAGGCTGGCCTCCTGGAACACATAGCCCAAAGCGCGGCGATGTGTCGGCACAGATGTCGTTTCGTTTTGCCAGATTTCGTCGCCCACCTGCAACGAACCTGGAGCGCGCTCCAACCCCGCGATACAGCGCAGCAAGGTGGTTTTTCCCGAACCCGATGCACCGAACAATGCGGTGATCCCGCGCAGGGGAAATTGCACATCCACGTCCAGCAAGAAGTTCGGGCGGGTGAGCCGGAAACGCGCGTGAATGCTCATGGATGAACCACCCGATAGCGGCGATTGAGGGCATACACCGTCAACAACATCAGGAAGGAAGTCGCCAGCAGGCCACCCGCCAGCAGATGCGCGCCGGCATAATCCATCGACTCGGCATGGTCGTAAATGGCAATGGACAGCACACGCGTCTGGCCGGGAATGTTGCCGCCCACCATCAGCACCACACCGAACTCGCCGACGGTATGCGCGAAGGTCAGCGTGATGGCAGTGAGCAAGCCGCGCCGCGACAGGGGCAACACCACACTGAAGAAACGATCCCGCGCGCCGGCGCGCAAGGTGGCGGCGGCTTCCGTCATGCGCTGTCCCACGCCGCCAAACGCATCCTTCAGCGGCTGCACCATGAACGGCATCGAATATAAAGTCGAAGCCAGTACCAGACCGGTGAAGGTAAACGCCAGATGGTGCAAGCCGACCGATTCCAGCAAGCCGCCCACCGGCCCGTGCGGCCCCAGCGCCACCAGCATGTA
>PCWU01000003.1:24119-24224 GCA_002787455.1 Gallionellaceae bacterium CG11_big_fil_rev_8_21_14_0_20_60_62
TGAGCGCGGAGAGTTTGAGAGTGGTGATGAGCGCCAGCCAGTCGGAATCTGACATTTATTTTTCTGCCTCGCCGGGCAACACAAAACCGTAACGGCGCATCACGG
>PCWU01000003.1:24237-25056 GCA_002787455.1 Gallionellaceae bacterium CG11_big_fil_rev_8_21_14_0_20_60_62
ATAACGGCGCATCACGGCGCGTGCCGATTCACTGGTAATGTAGTCGGCAAACTGTTTTGCCAAAGGATTGTTCGCGGCGCGTTGCGTGATGATGAAGCCCTGCTCCAGCGGCTCATGCCACTCGGCGGGAATCAGCGTCCATGCACCCTTGCCCCGCAACGCAGGAGACAACACCAGCGACAGCGCCACGATGCCCGCCTCGGCCGCGCCGGAATCGACGAACTGGGCGGTATGCGCGATGTTTTCCCCCAGCACCAGCTTGGGTTGCATGGCTTCCCACACGCCCGTGTGCTGCAACGCTTCCTGCGCGCGCTTGCCGTAAGGCGCATGAAGCGGATTGGCGATGGCAAATTTACTGATGGCGGCCTGCGGCAGTTTTTGCACTGTCACTTTGGCCAGTTCAGGCCTGAGACTCCACAGCACGATACGCCCCACCGCATAAGGTCGCGTATTGCCTGCGGCCAACCCTTTTCTTTCCAATTGCTGCGGATAGGCAATGTCGGCGGAGAAATACAGATCGAACGGCGCGCCATTTTCGATTTGGGTCAGGAATTTACCGCTGGACCCATAGATCACTTCAACCTTGTCGGCAGGATGCTGCGCGCGGAAATTCTCCACCACTTCCGCCATGGCGAATTTGAGATCGGCAGCCGCGGCGATGGTCAGCTCCTCCGCTTTGACCGGGGTCAGCAGCGCCAAAGCAACTATAAAACAAGTGAACCGGCAAAAATGGACAGAGGGTTTCAAGGGCTATTTACAATCCGAGGTTGGAATCGTGTTCTTTCTGGTTGCGCAGAAACTAAATCATCGTGGTTGAAA
>PCWU01000047.1 GCA_002787455.1 Gallionellaceae bacterium CG11_big_fil_rev_8_21_14_0_20_60_62
CGGTCAGCGGCAGCGCATCACCGAAGGCTTTGGCGGTGTTCACCGCGTCCTGGCCGGTCATCGCATCGACCACGAACAGCGTCTCGATCGGCTTGAGAGCGGCGTGCAGCGCCTTGATCTCGGCCATCATCGCTTCATCAATGGCGAGACGACCGGCGGTATCGACGATCAGCACGTCGTGGTGGTGTTTCTTCGCGAAGTCATGCGCGGCGAGCGCGATGTCCTGCGGCTTTTGCGCCACGTCGGAGGGGAAGAAATCGATGTCGAGTTGCTGCGCCAGGGTGCGCAACTGTTCGATGGCGGCGGGGCGATACACGTCGCAGCTCACCAGCAACACTTTCTTCTTGTGCTGCTCGCGCAACAGTTTGGCCAGCTTGCCGCTGCTGGTGGTTTTGCCCGCGCCCTGCAGACCGGCCATCAGAATCACGGCGGGCGGGACGGTGGCGAGGTTGATGCCGACATTGGCTTCGCCCATCAGCCGGGTCAACTCGCGGTTGACCACGCCGATCAGCGCCTGTCCCGGATTCAGGTTGCCGATGACTTCCTGGCCCAGCGCGGCTTCCTTCACTTTGGCGATGAATTCCTTCACCACCGGCAGCGCGACGTCTGCCTCCAGCAGGGCGAGGCGCACTTCGCGCAATGCATCCTGAATGTTGCTTTCAGTCAGGCGCGCTTGCCCGCGCAGGTTTTTGATGATGCCGGAGAAACGCTGGGTTAGATTATCGAGCATATTTTGTGTCCTGGGGTAATTGGGTAGGTAGGAGCGGCTTCAGCCGCGAAGTTGTCATCGCGGCTGAAGCCGCTCCTACCAAGACAGACAATCCAAAATGCCGCAGGCGAAATCTTGCGGCGCTTCCTGTAGAATTCGCGCAGTCTAAAACATCTGCCCGCCCCATGTCGAACCTCGCCTTGCATCTGTTGACCTTTGTCCTCTATGCCGTGCTGGCCATTCTGTTCTGGCGAGCGCAGTCTGCCGGCGATGCCGAACAGCAGAATCGCGGTGCCCTGGGGTTTGCGGTGATCGTCCCTTTGCTGCTGCACGGCTGGTTGCTGTATGGCACCCTGTTCGTCTGGGGCACGCTCAATCTGGGGTTGGCCTATGCGTTTTCGCTGATTCTGTGGCTGACTGTGCTGGTCTATTGGCTGGCGCGCCGGTTCTATCCGGTTGCCAGCCTGCTCACTCTGATGTTGCCGCTGGCCGCCGCCGCGTCCGGGTTGCCCGCGCTCTTTCCGACCGCGCACATGCTGGTGCATCCCGCCTCAGGCCTGTTCGACACCCACGTGTTGATGGCCATGCTGGCCTACAGCCTGTTCACCATCGCCGCGTTGCATGCCGGACTGATTGCGCTGGTCGAGAAGCGTCTGCACCACCCGAAAATGCCCGAGGTGCTGAAGAATCTGCCGCCGCTGATGACCATGGAATCTTTGCTGTTCCGGGTGATTTGGGTAGGTTTCGTCATTCTGACGGCGACGGTTGCCTCTGGCTTCCTGTTTTCCGAGCAAATTTTTGGCCATCCCTGGCAATTTACCCACAAGGTGCTGTTTGGACTGCTGTCCTGGGTGGTTTTTGGGGTGCTATTGCTGGGGCATCACTTCTACGGCTGGCGCGGACATACCGCGGTGCGCTGGACCTTGAGCGGCTTCTTTTTCCTGTTGCTGGCCTATCTTGGCACCCAGTTCGTGCTGGAAGTCATTTTGCGGCGCTGAACTAATCCTTGCCAAAATTCAACGGGGTGTCGTAGAATTCGCGCCCTTTTGGCATTGGCCAAAGCTAATTACTGGATAATCGTTATGGTCGTCATTCGTCTTTCTCGCGGCGGTTCCAAGAATCGCCCGTACTACAACGTGGTGGTGGCGGATTCCCGCAACCGCCGTGATGGTCGCTACATCGAGCGCGTCGGCTTCTACAATCCGCTGGCTGTCGAAGGCAGCGAAGGTCTGCGCATAGCGCTGGATCGCGTGACCCACTGGCAGGACAAAGGCGCGCAATTGAGCGAGACCGTCGGTCGCCTGGTCAAAAAAGCCGGTGCCGCAGCCAAGGTCTGACTAGCATGGCGGTTCGCCATGCTGGATTTTCCGGCGCGTCCGATGGGAGTCCACCTCCCCAATCCTCCCCAGGAGAGAGTGGAAGCGAACGAGAAAAGCAATCTTTGATTCCTGCAAGCCCTATGGTGGTCATGGGGAAGATCGTTGCGGCGCAAGGGATCCAGGGCTGGATTAAGATTCAGGTTTTCACCGAATATCTGGACAGCTTGCTTGACTATAAATCGTGGTATCTGGGCAATGAGCAGTCCTGGCAGCCGTGCAAGGTGGTCGAGGCAAATGTGCACGGCAAAGTGCTGGTCGCCAAACTGCAGGATGTTGCCGATCGTACTGGCGCCGAAAAATACAAAGGTCTGCTGGTTGCCGTTCCAAGAGAGCATTTGCCGCCGGCGGAAGAAGACGAGTATTACTGGTCTGATCTGATCGGCCTGGCCGTCGAAAATCAGGACGGGGACAAACTGGGCACAGTCGATTCATTGCTGGAGACCGGCGCAAACGATGTGCTGGTGGTCAAGGGCGGGCATGGCGAATTGCTGATTCCGTTCATCGACAGCGTCATCAAACAAGTGAGCCTGAAAGACAGGACGATCCGGGTGGATTGGCAGGCGGACTACCTTGAATGATGAATGCCTCGAAAACCGTAGCGAGCGACTTGAGTGCAAGGAGCGCAGTAGGTTTGCGAGGTATCCATGAGGTTTGATGTTGTTACGTTGTTCCCCGAAATGTTTGACGCGATTACCCGTTATGGGGTGACGCGCAAAGCAGTTGAGTTGGGCAAGTTTGAGTTGCAAACGTGGAATCCGCGCGATTTCACGACCGACAACTACCGCACCATCGACGACCGGCCCTACGGCGGCGGACCCGGGATGGTGATGTTGGTGGAACCGCTGGAAAAGGCGATCAGCGCAGCGAAAACAGCGCAGGCCGCAAGCGGCGCCAAAAAAAGTTGGGTGATCCACCTTTCACCGCAGGGCAGGACGCTCACCCATGAAGTGCTGATGGAACTGCTGGCGCGGGATGAAGGATTGATCTTGCTGGCGAGCCGTTACGAGGGCGTGGATGAGCGCCTGCTGCGGAGCCAAGTGGATGAAGAACTCTCCATCGGGGACTATGTGCTGTCCGGTGGCGAGTTGGCAGCGATGGTGGTGATGGACGGCGTGGTGCGGCAGATCCCAGGCGTATTGGGGGATGAGGCATCGGCGCAGCAAGATTCCTTCGTGCAGGATTTGCTGGATTGTCCGCATTACACGCGGCCGGAGATTTATCACGGCGAGGCGGTTCCCGATGTGTTGATGTCGGGGAACCACGCCGAGATAGAGAAGTGGCGACTGAAGCAGGCATTAGGCAGGACTGCTGAACGTCGCCCGGATTTACTGGCAACACGCCAGTTCACTAAACAGGAAGCTCGGCTACTGGCGGAGTACCAGCAGGAACAAGCTTCCGCACAAGAAAAGGAAACAAAATGAATCTGATCGGCATTCTCGAAAAAGAAGAAATCGCCCGTCTGAACAAGACGATCCCCAATTTTGCCCCTGGCGACACCGTGGTTGTCGGCGTGAACGTGGTTGAAGGCGAGCGCAAGCGCACCCAGGCTTTTGAAGGCGTGGTCATCGCCAAGCGCAACAAGGGTCTGAATTCCAGCTTCATCGTGCGCAAGGTCTCCTCCGGCGAAGGCGTGGAACGCACCTTCCAGACCTACTCGCCGCTGATCGCCAGCATCGAAGTCAAGCGGCGCGGCGATGTGCGCCGCGCCAAGCTGTACTATCTGCGCGACCGTTCCGGCAAGTCGGCACGGATCAAAGAAAAACTCCCCGCACGCAAAGTCGCTGCGTAAGCAATGGTTTTGTAGGGCAAATAAAAACGGGAGCTTC
>PCWU01000063.1:0-2875 GCA_002787455.1 Gallionellaceae bacterium CG11_big_fil_rev_8_21_14_0_20_60_62
CCGCTGACCACGGTGCACAAGGTGCTGCAGAACCTGCTCGACGAAGGCATGCACATCCGCGACATGCGCACCATTCTGGAAACGTTGGCCGAACATGCGCCGAAGACGCAGGACGCCAGCGTGCTCACCGCGCTGGTGCGCGTCGCGCTCGGCCCCGCCATCGTGCAGCAGTTCTACCCGCAGGCGCAGGAACTGCAGGTCATCGGCATGGACAAGGAATTGGAATACGTGCTGGGCCAGGCTTTGCAGGCGGGCGGTTCGGCGATCGAGCCGGGGCTGGCGAATACGCTGCTGAACGAAACGCGCGTCGCCACCGAAAAGCAGGAGCGGCTGGGCTTGCCCACCGTGCTGCTGGTGCCCGGCGGCATCCGCGATCTGCTGGCGCGTTTCCTTAAACGCGCGTTGCCGCAACTGAAAGTGATTTCGCAGGAAGAAGTGCCCGGCTTCAAGACTATCCGGGTGACATCCATGGTGGGAGGTAGAGCATGAACGCACGAAAATTCATCGCGGCGAGTTCGCGCGAAGCGCTGCAACTGGTGCGCGCGGAACTGGGCGCGGAGGCGGTGATCCTGTCCAACCGCAAGGTGCAGGACGGGGTCGAGATCGTGGCGATGGCCGGCAGCGAGCTGGCGCACCTGAACGAGACACGGATGCAGGTGCAGCATGCGGAACAGACGCGTTCCGCACCGCGCCCGCGCGCGGCTGCAACCCTGTCCGGGCGCGCCCTGGATCAGGCCGCGACGCTGGGGGCAAAAGTGCTCGCGGCAGAGGCGGCGCGGGTGACGCCGGCGCGTGTTGAAACGCCGCAAGCGAACCATGCAGCGCAGCAGCTGATGCATGAATTGCAGACCATGCACGACACGATGCAGGCGCAGATGGCCGGCATGGCATGGAGCACTTTGCAACAGCAGGATCCGCAGCGCAGCGGTCTGCTGCGCGAACTGGTCAATGCCGGCTTCAGTCCGGCGTTGTCGCGGCTGCTGCTCGATCGCATGCCGCGCGGGGCGGATATCGACTGGGTGAAACGGATTTTGGCGCACAACCTGCGCGTGGCGACGGCGCGGGAAGATGTGGTGGCGCGCGGCGGCGTGTATGCGCTGGTCGGCCCCACCGGGGTCGGCAAAACCACCACCACCGCCAAGCTGGCGGCGCGCGCGGTGGTGCGCTACGGCGCGGACAAGGTGGCGCTGGTCACCACCGACAGCTACCGCGTCGGCGCTTTCGAGCAACTGCGCATCTACGCCAAGATTCTCGGCGTCAGCGTGCATGCGGTGCGCGATGCGCACGATCTGCAACTGACCTTGTCCGGCCTCAAACACAAGCATCTGGTGCTGATCGATACCATGGGCGTCGGCCAGCGCGACAGCCGCGTGGCGGAACAGACGCGAATGTTTGAACAGGTTGCCGTCAAACGCCTGCTGCTACTGAACGCCACCAGTGCCGGCATTACTCTGGACGAGGTGGTAAAACACTACGGCGGGGCGGATGTGATCGGTTGCATCCCGACCAAGCTGGATGAGGCGGTGCAACTGGGCACGGTGCTGGATGTGGTGGCACGGCACAAGCTGGTGCTGCACTACATCGCCAGCGGCCAGCGCGTGCCGGAAGATCTGCACGAAGTGAATCTGGATTATCTGCTGCATCGCGCTTTCAGGCAGGCGGGCAAACCGTCGGCCTTTGCCTTGCAGGAGATGGAATTCCCGGCCTTCATGGCGGGGCAGGCAAACGGCGCAGCGGCAGGGAGAGAATATGCAATCTGACACGATGGCCGGATACCCCGATCAGGCGGCCGGGTTGCGCAAATTGCTGGTGCGCGGCAGCGCGCGCGTGATCACCGTGCTCGGCGCCCGCGATGGTCTGGGGGCGACCAGCCTGGTCACCAATCTGGCGGCGCTATTCGCCCGCAACGGCAAGGCGGTGCTGGTGCTGGATGAAAACCGGTCGCATGCCAATGTGGCGCAGACGCTGGGATTGCATCCGCGCTACGACCTGCTGCATGCGGCGCACGGCGACAAGACCTGGCGCGAAGTGTTGCTGCAAAGCGAAGACGGCCCGGCGGTGTTGCCGCTGGCGCGCGCGATGGAGGCGTTGCCTCAACTGGCAGCGGCGGAACGCGCGCGTTTGCTCGAATCGTTGCTGGCGGCGACAACCGGCCGCGACGTGGTGCTGGTCGATGCGGCCCGCGGCGGCACTTCGCTGTGCGCCAGCCTGTCCGGCGACAAACCGCTGCTGCTGGTGCTGAATCCGAGCGCCAGCGGGATCACCGAAAGCTATGCGCTGTTGAAACAAATGGCGCTGGACAATGGCCGTCAGGCATTTGCCATCGTGGTGAACCGGGTCGGCAGCGGGCATGAGGCGCTGACCGTGTTTGACAATATGGCACAGGTCGCGCGCCGTCATTTGCAGGTGCGTCTCGACTATCTGGGCTATATTCCGGTTGATGAAAAGCTGAAACGTGCGACACAATTGCGCCGCCCGGTGGTGGATGCTTTCCCTGCCGCGGCAGCCTCGATGGCGCTGCGCGAGGTGGCGCAGGGTGTGCTGCACGCACCCGACGCGCGCGGGGAGGACGGGCTGGACAATGTGATGCGACGGCTATTGCGCATGACGCATGCACCCGACAGCACGCGCGCGGTCGCCCTCACATGAACACCGCCGTCGCCGTTCGCACCGGATCGGTGCCCTCAGCTGCAGGAGCGGCTTCAGTCGCGAAAAATATCGCCGGCAAGCCGGCTTCCGCGCCAGAATCGCCGCCAGCGGGCAGGAATGGGAAAAAGACGAGTATGTACACCGCCAACGGATTGAACGACAAGAACCAGTGCCTGCAGGAACATGCGGCGCTGGTGAAACGCATTGCGTATCACATGATGCTCAA
>PCWU01000063.1:2887-5296 GCA_002787455.1 Gallionellaceae bacterium CG11_big_fil_rev_8_21_14_0_20_60_62
GCTATGACGAGCTGCGCGGGGCGCAGTTCGAGACCTATGCCGCGCAGCGCATACGCGGCGCGATGCTGGATGAGTTGCGCGGGGCGGACTGGTTGCCGCGCAGTTTGCGCCGCGATACGCGCCGCATCGAGAATGCGGTCAGCCGTTTGCAGCAGCGCCTGGGGCGCGCCCCGGGCGAATCCGAGATCGCCAAAGAGATGGGCATCGGCCTGCCGGACTATCAGCAGTTGTTGCAGGAAGCGCGCGGCTCGCAGTTGGTGTATTACGAGGATTTTCGCGGCGAAGAGCAGGAGAGTTTCTTTGACCGGCACGATTTCAGCGACGAAGCGAATCCGCTCGAACTGTTGCAGGACGAGCGTTTTCGCGCGGCGCTGGTGCTGGCCATCGGGCGCTTGCCGGAGCGCGAGCGGCAACTGATGGGCATGCATTACGAGCAGGATATGAACCTGCGCGAGATCGGTGAAGTGATGGGCGTGTCCGAGTCGCGCGTGTGCCAGTTGCACACGCAGGCGGTGGCGCGATTGCGCACTTCGCTGCGGGGATACTGATGGACCTCCTCAGCATGCTCGGTCTGGTCGTCGCCCTCGCCGGCATCCTCGGCGGCCAATTTCTGGAAGGCGGTTCGATCAATGTGCTGCTGCAGCTGGCCGCATTTTTGATCGTGATCGGCGGCACCCTGGGCGCGGTGATGGTGCAGCATCCGATCAAGATTTTTGTGACCGGGATCAAGATGGCGCGCTGGGTGTTTGTCACCCCGAAGATCGACAAGCAACAACTGGTGTATCGCATGACCGCCTGGGGCAATGCCGCGCGCAAGGATGGCATCCTGGCGCTGGAAGGGCAGATCAAATCGGCGGGCGACCCGTTCCTGCAAAAGGGCTTGCAACTGCTGGTGGACGGCAACAGCGCGGAGAAAATCCGTGCCGTGCTCGACATTGATCTGAATACTTACGAGACCTTGCGCTGGCAATCGGCGCGGGTGTGGGAGGCGGCGGCGGGTTATGCACCGACCATCGGCATTCTGGGCGCGGTGCTGGGGCTGGTGCATGTGATGCAGAGCCTGGGTGAACCGGCCAAACTGGGGGCGGGCATCGCGGTCGCGTTCATCGCCACGATTTACGGCGTGGGCTTTGCCAATCTGGTGTTTCTGCCGATCGCGGGCAAACTCAAACTGATCATTGCGCAGGAAGTCACGCTGCGCGAAATGACCATCGACGGCCTGTGCATGATCGCCAGCGCGGAAAACCCGCATTTCATCGAGAACAAACTCAAGGGTTACATTTCCTGACATGGCGCGCCGTGCAAAAAGACAGGGGCCGGACAACCACGAGCGGTGGATGGTCTCCTACGCCGATTTCATCACCCTGTTGTTCGCCTTCTTCGTGGTGATGTACGGCATCTCCTCGGTGAACGAAGGCAAGTACAAGGACTTCAGTGTGTCGATGAGCCAGGTGTTCGGGCAGAACGGCACCGTGGCGGAAGGCGGCGTGATTCGGCTGAGCGAGGAGGAATTGAATTTCAAGGCGCTGGTGGATAAACGCAATGCGCGCCTGGCGGAAAAGCAGCGCAAGCAAAACGAAAGTCTGCAACGCCTGGGCGAGCGCCTGAACGACAAACTGGCCGGATTCGTCAACAAGGGTGCGATGAGCGTCAGCCAGAACGAGCGCGGGGTGACGCTGGACATCAACGCCAGCATGTTGTTCCTGCCCGGCGAGGCATCGTTGCAGGCGGAGGCGGTGACGACGCTCAAGGATGTGGCGCAGATATTGACGACGGAAGAGATGCCGGTCGAGGTGGAGGGCTATACCGACAATCTGCCGATCAGCACGCTGCAGTTTCCGTCCAACTGGGAACTGTCTTCGGCGCGCGCCAGCAGCGTGGTGCGCCTGTTTATCGCGCAGGGTATCGAAGCCGAGCGGCTGCAGGCGATTGGCCATGCCGACAATGCGCCGCTGGCCACCAACGACACGCCAGAAGGCCGCGCGCGCAACCGCCGCGTGACCATCACCGTGCTGGCCGCGCCGCCGGAAGCTCCACTTCAAAACGGCGGCAACTGATTCGTATTGTCGTTTTGTATCACGGCAGCAATCGTCAAAATAAAATGCGTCGGGTTAAAACCCGACCCACAAAACCTTCGCGACTTTCTCCGTGGGTCGGGTTTTAACCCGACGCAGTTTCAATCTGGAGTGTTGTCCGACAGCGTATGTCGCCTTGTCGGATGCCGCTGCAAACCGTGCACCAGGTTCTGCGTCAATTCCGCCTGCAATTCCTCCAGCGGTACCGTGATGCCGAGTTCGATACATTGCGTCACGCGCAGCCCGTGATAGCCGCAGGGGTTGATGTTGGCGAACGGCGTCAGGTCCATGTTCACGTTGAACGACAGGCCGTGATAGCAGCAGCCGTTTTTGA
>PCWU01000008.1:0-1278 GCA_002787455.1 Gallionellaceae bacterium CG11_big_fil_rev_8_21_14_0_20_60_62
TCCAGGATGTAATCGCCGCGATAACCCGACTCCGGCCAAGCCGGATCGTCCGGCGTGATGCCCTTGCAGCGCAGTTGCACCGAGCGCGTCAGATTGTCGATCTGCACCCCGGCATCGTTGTAATAAAACTCGCGCGTCACACTCCAGCCCGCCGCATGCAGCACGTTGCACAGGCAATCGCCCACCGCCGCGCCGCGCCCGTGGCCGACATGCAACGGCCCGGTCGGATTGGCCGAGACAAACTCCACCCCCACCTTGCGCCCGGCGCCTGTGTGCATATGGCCGTAGCCCGCCCCGGCGACCAGCACGCCGTGCACCACGTCCTGCTTGGCCGCGGTAGTGATAAACACGTTGATGAAACCGGCCCCCGCGATCTCGACTTTCTCGATGACCTCAGACTTCGGCAATGCCGCAATCAACGCGTTGGCAATATCGCGCGGTGATTTGCGCAGCGGCTTGGCGAGCTGCATCGCCAGGTTGCAGGCGTAATCGCCATGCGCAACAAGTTTTGGACGCTCAATCAGAACGGTCGCGCCACCCTGATCGGGTACCACCTCGCGCAAAGCCTGCGCAAACAGATCGGATAAATGGGATTTGAAATTCAGGGCAGCGGACATGAAACAGCACCATTAAACGTGAATCTCGCGTAGCGACTTGTTTGCCCCCTCTCCCTCCGGGGGAGGGTTGGGGTGTGGGAAACGGGCATGGCGAGTTTTATTTTCAGGGGTGGCATCATCGCCATGCCCGTTAAAGAGGCGTGGATTATAGCATTTGCAGACACCAGAGCCGCTTATCACCCCGCTTTCGGAACTGTATTGCAGTTTGCCAGAAGACAATATCCAAGCCGTATTGTGGATGATTGAGCCCCTAAACTGCTGTAAATAATCGGTGGGTAGCCACTGCTTCGATTCGGTAAATTAGCGTTAGCAAATCGTTCAACAAACCGAAGGCGACGATGCGGATTCTGGGAAAACGCTGCGAAAGGCGGTGTCGGCTTGCGCGATGAACTCCGCGCCCCGGCTGACCGGCACCGAGATGTCGTGCTTGATGCTGATGCCTTCGGCCTTTTGCGCCTCGGCGATGTTCTTGCGCAGCGGCTTGGCCAGTTTCTTCGCCAGATTGCAGACATAGTCGCCATGCGCGGCCTGCTTGGGCCGTTCGATCAGCACAGCCCACCCGTCATGCCCGGGGGCCACCGCGCGCAAGGCCTGCGCGAATAAATCGGACAAATGGGATTTGAAGTTGAGGACAGCGGGACATGAAACAGCACCAGAAGAA
>PCWU01000008.1:1288-3029 GCA_002787455.1 Gallionellaceae bacterium CG11_big_fil_rev_8_21_14_0_20_60_62
TGGCACCGTGTTTTACAATTGGGTTATTCTCAAATCCGGAAGCGATTGAACCGGAAAGCGGCAGTTTCTTTAACGTCCGCAGTCGCAATAATAAATTGGCAAGGAAAATGATGGGAATTGAATCGAATGAATTGGCGTCGGGTGCCGCCGCGTGCTATCTCTGCGGCACCACCGGGGCTAGGGTTCTTGCCAATCGCTGTCGCAGCAACACGCCGCTGAGAACTGTGATTTGCCCAAAGTGCGGGCTAGTCTGGTCTGACCCGCTACCGCATAACCCGCGCGATTTCTACGAGGATGATTACCGGGTCAGTTACAAGGGCACTTATTCTCCCAAACCCAAGCACATATTGAGAGCCGGCAATGTGGCGTTGTCTCGCCACGAAAAAATCCGACGGCTGCTGGCTAATAAAATGCGCGTCCTGGATGTCGGCTCGGGCGGCGGGGAGTTTGCCTATCTGCTCAAAACTCTCGGCCACGACGTGCAGGGGATTGAACCCAACAGGGGTTACGCCGACTATTCTATTCGCGAATATGGCTTGAACGTCCGGGTCGGCTTTGTGCAGGATGTCGCGTTGCCGGAAAAAAACCTCGGGCTCATCACCATCTGGCACGTGCTGGAACACACCGAAAATCCTTTCAATGTGCTGTTGAAACTGCATGAGCTGCTGCAACCGGAGGGAATGCTGGTGATCGAGGTGCCCAATATCGAAGCCACCTGCCAGTCGCCTCGAAGCACCTTCCACGAGGCACACCTGTTCAACTTCAACCTGGCCACCTTGCGCAAAATGACCGAAAAAGCCGGGTTTGCTTTTTCCGAACTCTCCCTTTCGCCCGATGGCGGCAACATCACGATCATGGTGCAAAAAAAATCGGCGGCACACCCGGAACCATTGGATTTGGAGATTCCCGGCAATGCGCAAAAAATCATCGGGATCGTCCGCAACCACACCCCGCTGCACCACTACCTGACCGCCCCTCCCTACGCCAGATTGCTGCGCCGCATCCGCCAGTCTCTGGCGGAGAAACGCAGCGCGGGCAGTTTCAGCAGAGGGAAAGCGTTACTTGACCGGCTCTATTCCACGCTCGGGCATCCCTCGCGCGGCGGACAATAAATCTGGGGGTGCATTTTACTTATGACACCTGCAAGAGCCAACAGTACAATCCGCGCCGGCAGCATTTTGGCAAACGGGAATTCGGTTAAATTTCATCAAAGGAGAAGAACAATGATTGGCAAAATAATGGTCGCGGCGGCGACAGCCGGCGTTTTCGCGCTGGGCGGTTGCACCACCGAAAGTTCACAGGCATTGCAGGTGGCCAAAGTGCAGGCGGCGGCCGCGCCGTATTCGGGGCCGCGCGTTGCCGTCTCCGTGGGCAAGTTTGACAATCGTTCCGGCTATTTGCGCGGCGTCTTCTCCGACGGCGCGGATCGTTTGGGTAGTCAGGCCAAAACCACCCTCGTGGCGCACCTGCAGCAGTCGCAACGCTTTAGCGTGCAAGACCGCGAAAACATGGCGGAAACCGAAAAGGAAGCCAAATTGCAGGGACGCAGTCTGGCCTTGCGCGGTGCCCAATTCGTGGTTACCGGCGACATTTCAGAATTCGGGCGCAAGACGGTGGGGGACAAACAGTTGTTTGGCATTCTCGGCCGCGGCAAGAAACAGATCGCCTACGCCAAAATAACCCTGAACATCGTCAACAGCCTTACCTCCGAAGTGGTGTACTCGGCGCGCGGCGCGGGCGA
>PCWU01000008.1:3039-5706 GCA_002787455.1 Gallionellaceae bacterium CG11_big_fil_rev_8_21_14_0_20_60_62
GCGCGAAGCGGTTGACAACCTGGTAACCGGACTGGATGGCGGCCAGTGGGGCGACAAGGGTGCGCGCCAATGAAACTCATCGCGCACGCAACCCGGGGCGCAATCGGTATCGCCGTGATCAGCCTGCTGGCGGGCTGTGCCACACCGCCGCCAAAAACATTGTATTCATGGGAAAACTTCACGCGCCTGCAGTACGAGACGCTGGTGCCGGCGGAAACCACTCCCGATGAACAAATCAACCAACTGCAGTTGCAGGCGGAGCGCGCCGCGGCAGCCGGCGATGCCTTGCCGCCGGGTTTCCGCGCGCACCTGGGAATGCTTTACCTGTCCGCAGGAAACACCGCCGAAGCGGGCAATCTGTGGCGCGCGGAAAAAGTGGCCTTCCCGGAATCCGCGCTGTACATGGATAAATTACTCAATCGCCTCGGCGCGGCCGACACAAAACAGGTGAAGCAATGAAAACCCGAAAATTATTTTCCTCCCGCACCGGAGTCTTGATGGCTTTGGCGATTTTTCTCCCGGCTTGCGCCACCCCGCCTACCCCTTATGACTACAGCGCATTCAAACAGGCGCGTCCGGCATCAATGCTGGTTTTGCCGCCGCTCAACGACTCGCCGGAAGTCAACGCGACCGCCGGCGTCTGGGCGCATGCTGTGCGACCGCTCGCGGAAGGCGGCTATTACGTGTTCCCGATCGCCCTGGTTGCCGAAACATTCCGCCAGAACGGCCTCGATAATGCCGCCGACATTCAGGAAGTCTCGCCACAGAAACTGCATGAATTTTTTGGCGCCGATGCGGCTGTCTATATCAGGGTGATCGACTACGGGACAACCTACAAAGTCATCTCCAGCGACACCCGGGTGGCCGTCGAGGGGCGAATCATTGATTTGCGCAGCGGCCAACTGCTGTGGCAGGGACAGGCTGCCGCCTCGTCCGCCGAACAGCAACAAAACCAGGGCGGACTGATTGGCGCCCTGGTTTCCGCCGTCATTAAACAAATCGGCGACACCGTCACCGATGCCGCCTTCAATTACGCCGCCATCGCCGACCAGCGCCTCCTGGCCGCTCCACAGACGAACGGCGTGCTAACCGGACCGCGTTCACCGCACTATCAGCAAACCAAATGAGCGAGGATTGACCGCACCCGTCCGCCTGCTCGCTGCGCACCCCGGCAAGCAGGCGGACGGCGGCAAGAGGCTGTCACTTAATCCGCGGCTGTCAGCCGGATGGTGTACTGCCCGGATTTCTCGTCTTTCACCAGCACTACCCGTTTGTGCTGCTGCGCGTCTTCCATCAACTCCTTGAACGATCGGTAGCCGTAATACGATTCGTTGAAGCCGGGTCTGCGCCGCTGCATGGTGGGCTTGACCATCGAGTACCAGAGTTTCTCGTCCGAGCCGCGCTCGGCGATGAGCCCCTCGACCGTCTCGACCAGAAAATCCATCGCTTCCTGTTTCTTGACCTCTTCGCCGTTGGCAGCGCCGGGTTTCGCCGCTGCGGCTTTGGCTTTGGCAGGGGCTTTTTTGGCCGCCTGTTTTTTCTTCGCTTCCTGCACGCGCACCAGGTCGTCGTAGTAGATGAACTCGTCGCAGTTGGCCGCAAGCAGATCGGAAGTCGAATCTTTCACGCCGATGCCGATCACGTATTTGTTGTTCTCGCGCAGCTTGGATACCAGCGGCGAGAAATCGGAATCGCCGCTGATGATGACGAAGCTATCGACATGGGCTTTGGTGTAGCACAGATCGAGCGCATCGACGACCATGCGGATGTCGGCGGAGTTCTTGCCGCTTTGCCGCACATGCGGAATCTCGATCAGCTCGAACGCGGCCTCGTGCATGGTGGCTTTGAATTCCTTGTAGCGCTCCCAGTCGCAATAGGCTTTCTTGACCACGATGCTGCCCTTGAGCAGCAGGCGTTCCAGCACTTTCTTGATATCGAACTGGGCGAACTTGGCATCGCGCACCCCCAGCGCCACGTTCTCGAAATCGCAGAACAAGGCCATGTTGGTGATTTCGGGTTGTTTTGCCATCTGCTTTCCTTTTTTGGTTTCCGGGTGATGCGGAGATTCAGATCACCTTACCCGGGTTCATCAACCCGTGCGGGTCCAGCGTTTGCTTGATCGAACGCATCAGTTCCAGCTCGACCGCGCTGCGATACCGGGGCAGTTCATCGCGCTTGAGTTGTCCCACACCATGCTCGGCGCTGATGCTGCCTTCAAGTTCACGCACGACCTCATACACGATGCGGTTCACCTCGTGCTCGCGCTGCTGGATGAAGGCTTGGTTCAACGCGGCATCCAGCAGGGAAATGTTGTAGTGAATGTTGCCGTCGCCCATGTGGCCGAAGGCGACGATGCGGATACCGGGAAAAGCATTACGCAAGGCACTGCCGGCTTGCGCAATGAACTCGGCCACGCGGCTGACCGGCACCGAGATGTCGTGCTTGATGCTGATGCCTTCGGCCTTTTGCGCCTCGGCGATGTTCTTGCGCAGCTTCCACCAGCGTTCAGCTTCGATTTTGTCGGTGGTGATGGTGAAATCGGCGACCCCTGCGCCGAAGGAAACCAGCGCTTCACGCAGTGCCGCATCCAGCGGCGCGGGCAGGACATTCGCCAGTTGGGTGATGACAATCCATTCGTGTTGCACGGCGAACGGTTCCTGCGTGTCG
>PCWU01000007.1:0-180 GCA_002787455.1 Gallionellaceae bacterium CG11_big_fil_rev_8_21_14_0_20_60_62
CACCATTGCGCCCACTTGAGATAAATTTCAATCCAGCCCGGCGTGGCATGCTTGACCCGGGGACGCAGAAAATAAGCACACATCATCGGCGTCAGCAGGCGTGCCACCAGCAGCGAGAACAGCACGGCCACCGCTGCGGTCCAGCCGAACTGCACGAAGAAGCGCCCCGCCACCCCGTCC
>PCWU01000007.1:230-370 GCA_002787455.1 Gallionellaceae bacterium CG11_big_fil_rev_8_21_14_0_20_60_62
GACCGCCATGCCGATCTCGTCCGCCGCTTCCATCGCGGCCGGGTACGGTGTCTTGCCCATCTCCAGGTGGCGCATGATGTTCTCGATCTCGACGATGGCATCGTCCACCAGCACGCCGACCACCAGCGACAGGGCGAGCA
>PCWU01000007.1:413-3200 GCA_002787455.1 Gallionellaceae bacterium CG11_big_fil_rev_8_21_14_0_20_60_62
GATGGCGAGCGGCAAGGCAGTGGCCGCCACAATGGTGGCGCGCGTGTTGCGCAGGAAGAAAACCACTACCACGACCGCGAGGAACGCGCCCTCGAAGATCATCTCCATTGAGCCCTGATAAGTCTGATAGACGGTATCAACCATGTTGAACACGCGCTCGGTGATGATCCGCGGATGGTCGCGCTTGAATTCGTCCAGCGCGGCGCTTACCCCGTCCGCCACCGCCACATCGCTCGCCCCGAGCGAGCGTACGATCTCGAAACCGACCACCGGCCTGCCGTCATGCAACGCCGCCGAGCGGCGCTCGGCGATGGTGTCGCGCACCTCGGCCACCTGGTTCAGGTGCAGGCTGCGGCCGTCGCGCAGGCTGATCTCCATCTGTCCCAACTCGTCTGCCGTGCGCACGGTCGCCACGGTGCGGATCGATTGTTCCTGCCCGCCCAGTTCGGCGCGCCCGCCGGGCGCTTCCTGCTGTATCTGGCGCAACTGCGCGGAAACTTCGGCGGCGGTGACATTCAGCCCCAGCAGTTTGACCGGATCCAGCTCCACCCGCACCTGGCGCGTGACCCCGCCGACCCGGTTTACCGCGCCCACGCCTTTCACTCCGAGCAGTTGTTTGGCCACATTGTTATCGACGAACCAGGACAACTCCTCCTCGCTCATGCCGGGTGCGGCAATGGTGTATGTGAGCAGGGGTTTGCCGCTCAGCTCCACCTTGTTGATCACCGGATCGAGCATCTCGCGCGGCAGATCGCCGCGCACCCGCGCGACGGCCGAGCGCACATCTTCCAGCGCTGCGCGCGAATCTCGCTCCAGGCGGAACTCGGCCGAGATGATCGCGCTGCTGTCTTTCACCTGGGTGTAGAGATGTTTCAGGCCTTGCACCCCGGCCAGCGCGTTTTCGATCTTGCGCGCCACCTCGACTTCCAGCTGCTCCGGCGAGGCACCCGGCAATTGCGCGGCGACCGTGACCACCGGCAGATCAATGTCCGGGAAAAGCTGGATCTTCATCGCCTTGAACGCGGACAGGCCGAGGAAGGTGAGCAGGATGAATCCCAGCACGGCCGGGATGGGGTTGCGGATGGACCAGGCGGAGACGTTCATCGCGCCACCACCTGCACGACGTCGCCCTCGGTCAGGAACGGCCCGCCGGTTTCCACCACGCGCTCATTCGCGGCAAGGCCCTGTTTGATTTCGATGCGGTCGCCGACACGCTGCCCGATCCGGACTGTCCGCTCATGCACGCGCGACTCGGCCTCCACCACCAGCACATAGCTCTGGCTGCCGCGTTGCATGACGGCGGTCTGCGGCAGGGAAGCCAGTTTTCGTTTGCCGTTCGTTAGATCGAAAGTACCGCGTGCGAACACGCCGGCGACGATGTTGCTGCTGTCTTCCAGGCGCACCAGTGCATGGCCAAAGCGGGTCTGCATCTCGACCTTGGGCGAAATCGCACGCACCGTTCCCTGCACCGTGCGCCCGTCGCCGAGCGTGACGCTGACGCGCATGCCGCGGCGCAGACGCATCAGCTCTTCCGCGGTCAGTTCCGCCTGCCACTCCAGGCGGCCCTGGCGGATCAGACGAAACAATTCGGCATCACTCTTCGGCATCGTGCCGACGTTGGCATTGACGGCGGAGATCACGCCGTCATCCGGCGCCACGATCCTGCCCTGCGGCGCAGTGCTGCCTGCCGGACGCAGCGTGTTGTCCAGCGTCGCCAGCACCTTGCCGCGTTGGACGCGGTCGCCGATGCTGACCTTCACGTCGGCGATGCGCACGCCCTGCAACTGTGACCCGATGACCGCTTCCTGCCAGGGAATGATGCTGCCGTTGGCAGACAGGGTCTGCGCCCACTGTTCAGGGCGCAGGGCGACCGTTTTCACGCTCAGCGCCGGGCGGTTCACGCTGGCGACCGGCGCCGCCACGCTGTGCCGACTGGCCAGCCAGCCCGCGCCACCCAGCAGCAGCGTTCCGGCCAGCAACAGCAGGACGGGCCTGGCTTTTTGAATATGTACTTTCATTGTGCCTTCTTTCATTTTTTTCCAGTCCAAGCGGTTCAGGCACTTGCGCGCCGCGCGCGTTCGCCGCCGACCAGCACCAGCGCGTATTCGACCAGTCGTGCCACCATCGCCTCGCGCGCCGGCAGGCCTTTGACCAGTTGCGGCGCGAGGATTTCCACCGCCTGGCGGCCACCGTGGCTATACACCGTGGCAAGACCGGCCAGACAAAAACACAGGCGATCGACCTCCCCGTCCGCGGCGGCCAGGCCGAATTCGCGGCACAGCAGCGCCTGCAACTTTTCGTGGTTGGCGCGATACACCTCCACCATCGCGTCGCCCAGCACCCCGCTCGGTTCGGCTTCCTCGCGCGCATGCAGGCGCATGAACTGGCGCAGCATCGGATCCTCTTCGGCACCGGGCGGGAACAGCCAGGTATAGAAGGCGAGCAGGCCGTCGCGCAAGCTGGCCTGCGCCAGATCGAGGGTGACGAAGCCGTTGCATTGATTCAGGAAAGGGAGGCGAAACACCTCGCGGTAGAGGGCCGCCTTGTCGCCGAAGTGATAATGGATCGCGGCCAGATTCACCCCGGCGCGGCGCGCAATCGCGCGCGTGGTGGCGGCGCGGTAGCCGGATTCGGCGAACACCCCGGTGGCAGCCAGCAACAAGCGCCAGCGCGTCTCTTCCTGCGATGCGGGCGGGTGACCGAGCAGGCGTTGCGCCATGCTCATCAGCGGACAGGTCGATTTCTGGGTGGTGTTCAAGCGCGCTCCGGCAAGCAAAACGGAGCGCC
>PCWU01000007.1:3211-3657 GCA_002787455.1 Gallionellaceae bacterium CG11_big_fil_rev_8_21_14_0_20_60_62
GCGGCCACGCGATCCTGATAGACCTCGATTAGCATCTCGACGAAGCGCTGCGCCTGCGGTGAAAGAAACTTGCCTTTGCGCAGCACCAGGCCGTAGTCGCGTTGCGGGAAATAATCCTTGAGCGGGATGCGTTCCAGCTTTTCGCATCCGGTGAGGCAGATGTCGGTGACGATGGAAATCCCCATGCCCATCTCCACGTATTTTTTTATCACCTCCCAGCCGCCTGCTTCCAGGGTGACCTTGAACGAGAGGTTCTGTTGCTGGAAGGCGTACTTGACCATGCCCCAGGTCGACAGATGGCGCGGCGGCAAAATCAGGCCGTACTGGCTGATGTGTTCGAGCGTCACATTCTTTATCTTGGCCAGCGGGTGTCCGGGCGGCACGATCAGCACCGGGTCATAGGTCACGACGGGTTGATAGGAAATATCCTCCGGCACTTCCAGCAT
>PCWU01000068.1:0-12455 GCA_002787455.1 Gallionellaceae bacterium CG11_big_fil_rev_8_21_14_0_20_60_62
CAGGGTGCGGTCTTTGCGGTGCAGCACCAGCTTGCCCGCGCAGTGTTTGCACTCGGACAGCCAGCCGCAGGCGGTGCACATCAGCACCGGTGCATAGCCGCGCCGGTTGAGAAAGATCAGGCTCTGTTCGCGTCGTTGCAGGCGCGCCTCGATGGCGGCAAGCAAGGGCTCGCTCAAGCCCTCCTGCACGGGCAGTTGGTTCACATCGAGACAGCGCACCACGGGCAAGGTCGCCGGCTGCACCGCGCGTTGTGTCAGTTGCAACAAACAATAGCGCCCGCTTTGCGCGTTGTGCCAGCTTTCCAACGAAGGGGTGGCGGAGCCGAGCACGATTGGCACACCGCGCTGGCTGGCGCGGAAAATCGCCACGTCGCGCGCCGAGTAGCGCAGGCCATCCTGCTGTTTGAACGATGCATCGTGTTCTTCATCCACCAGGATCAGGCTCAGTTCCGGCAACGGGGTAAACACGGCAAGGCGTGTTCCAAGCACGATGCGCGCCGCGCCGGATTGCGCCTTGAGCCAGTTCTGTGCGCGCTCCCCGTCGGCCAGCCCGCTGTGTAAACTGACCAACTCCACCTCCGGGAAACGGCTGCGGAAATAGTGCTCGAGTTGCGGCGTCAGGTTGATCTCGGGCACCAGCAGCAAAACCTGGCCGCCACCCCTTCGACCAAGCTCAGGACGGGGCTGCAGCATCGCGTGCATCAGATGCACATACACCTCGGTCTTGCCGCTGCCGGTGATGCCGTGCAGCAGGAAACAGCCGTAGCCGCTTTGCCGGGTAACGGCATCGACGGCCTGCTGCTGCTCGTCCGTCAGTGCATGGGCATCCTGGAATACATGCGCGATGCGCGGCAGGGGCGCATCCGCTTCGACCCAGCCCGCTTCCAGCAACACTTTTAATGCGGCGGGCGCACTGGCGGAAATCTCGCGCAATTGTGCACCGCTCCTTGGACCGAGACGCAGCGTCTGCAGGATGCGCCGCTGTACCACGCGGCGCTTGGGCAGCGTCGCCGGATCCAACGCCTCACCTGCGGGACTCAGGCAGTAAGTCAGCGCCTGCTTCGGCGTGAAGGGCGCGGCATCGCGCAAGCGCACCGGCAAAGCCGACAAGGCAACCATACCCAGCGGATAGTGGTAGTAGTCGCTGCAAAAACGCAGCAAGGCGAGCAATTCCTGCGGCAGCGGCGGCACATCATCCAGCACCCGCACCACGGATTTCAGCTTCCCCTCTGCCAGCTCGGACTCTGCCGCCCATGCCAGCGCGATGCCGACTACCTCTTTGCGTCCGAACGGCACGACCACGCGCTGGCCGATTTCAAGCGGCATTCCTTCACTTACGCTGTAATCGAAAAGGGTTGACAACGGCACGTCCAGCGCGACGCGAAGCAGTGACGTTTTAGTGTGATTTTCTCGGGTCATTTCTATGAAGTTTAGCCAATCACCTTGAACTATATGAGCATTTTTCCTTATACACATTTGCTGTGGATAAGTTTGTGGAAAATTCGTCTTATTCAGTCCTAACTGCTCACGATATATACACTTTCATTTTAGCGCCCAATTTTTGTCCACCTTGTTAGAGTTATAATAAACAATAGGTTAGATTGATAAAACAAAAGCCACGGGAAACCGAACCCGTGGCTTTTGCTGTCTCAGACGACCTGTTCACAACCGACAGGACTCGCCTGATTTAATGGTACTTTTTACTGAGCTCGTGGACGGCCTGCACCAGCGCGGCAACATTCTCCGGATCGGTATGCTGCGAGATGCCGTGGCCGAGGTTGAACACGTGGCCGCTGCCATAGCCATAGCTGCTTAATACCTTCTCCACTTCGGTGCGGATCACCTCCGGCGTGGCAAACAAAACCGCAGGGTCGAGATTGCCCTGCAGCGCAACCTTGTGCCCCACTTTCTGCCGCGCCACGCCAATGTCCATGGTCCAGTCCAGTCCGACCGCATCGCAACCGCTGTCGGCGATGCCCTCAATCCAGAGACCGCCGCCCTTGGTGAACACGATGGAGGGGATACGCACGCCGTCTTTTTCCTTGATCAGGCCGTCAATGATGCGCCGGGTATAGGCCAGCGAGAATTCGTGGAACGCGGCATGCGACAGCGCGCCGCCCCACGAATCGAAGATCATTACGGCCTGCGCGCCGGCTTCGATCTGCGCGTTGAGGTAAGCGGTCACTGCCTGCGCAGTCACGTCGAGGACGTGATGCATCAGTTTTGGTTCCTTGTACATCAGGGTCTTGACCTTGGCATAGTCGTCGCTGCTGCCGCCTTCGACCATGTAGCAGGAAAGCGTCCACGGGCTGCCGGAAAAACCGATCAGCGGAATGCGCCCGTCCAGCGTCCGTCGAATCTGTGCCACAGCATCGGTCACGTATTTCAGATCCTTGCCCATATCGGGCACATGCAGTGCCATGATGTCGGCTGCGGTTTGCAGCGGACGCTCAAACTTGGGGCCTTCACCATCGGCAAAATACAAGCCCAGCCCCATCGCGTCCGGCACGGTCAAAATGTCGGAGAACAAAATCGCCGCATCCAGCGGAAAACGCTCGACCGGTTGCAGGGTGACTTCGGTCGCCAGGTCTGTGTTCTTGCACAAGCCCATGAAGCTGCCCGCCTTGCGCCGTGTCGCGCGATATTCCGGCAAAAAACGCCCGGCCTGACGCATCATCCACAGCGGCGTGTAGTCGGTCGGCTGGCGCAGTAGGGCGCGCAGAAAGGTGTCATTTTTGACTTTGAAATTCATGGTAATCCTTAAAGAATTTCACCACTGAGACACAGAGACACGGAGAAAAACAAAATCAAAAACCAATCCCACACCCTGACAACTTCTGGCAATTCCCCGGCGTGCTGTCGAATCAGTTTTTGTCCTTGCCTTTCTCCGTGTCTCCGTGTCTCTGTGGTGGATTTGTTTTTATTATCGCGGCAACACCGACGAGCCCATCAGAAACTCATCCACCGCACGCGCACACTGGCGGCCTTCCCGGATCGCCCATACCACCAGCGACTGACCGCGGCGCATGTCGCCCGCGGCAAAGACTTTTTCCACGTTGGTGTGATAGCAGTTTGCCCCGTCGGTCGTCGCTTTGGCATTCCCGCGACCATCCTTCTCCACGCCGAACGCGTCCAGCACCTGCGCCAGTGGATGGATGAAACCCATGGCGAGGAACACGTAATCGGCCTGCAGTTCGAATTCGCTGCCCGCCACTTCGACCATCTTGCCGTCTTTGAACTCGACGCGCACCGCGCTGATCGACTTGAGCACACCCTTCTCGCCGTTGAAGGCCTGCGTGGCAATCGCCCAGTCGCGCTCGCAGCCCTCGTCATGCGAACTGGAGGTGCGCAGTTTCATTGGCCAGTAGGGCCAGGTCAGCGCCTTGTTCTCCTGCTCCGGCGCGCGCGGCATCACTTCGATTTGGGTGATAGAAGCGGCGCCCTGCCGGTTGGAAGTGCCGACGCAGTCGGAGCCGGTATCGCCGCCGCCGATGACCACCACATGCTTGCCGGCAACGTTGATCGGATTCTTCGTATCGCCCTCCACCCGCGACACGTTACTGGCGGAGCCAGCGGTTTGCGGGAGCGGGTGAGAAGAGGCCATTCCCACCCCGGAAGCTTCGCTACGCCGTGTCATGGCCTCCACTTCCTTATTCTGCGGAATCAGAAACTCCAGCGCGAAATGCACGCCCTTGAGCTGGCGCCCCAGCACCGGCAGGTCGCGCGGCTGTTCGGAACCGCCGGACAGAATCACCGCATCGAAATCCTTTTGCAGTTGCTGCGGGCTCACGGTTTTCCGCGCGTCGTTGGCAACTTCCTTGCCCGGCGCCTCTTTGCCCACGAAAGTGTTGGTCTGAAACTTCACGCCTTCCGCCGCCAGTTGTGCCATGCGCCAGTCGATCAGGTGTTTGTCCAGTTTGAAGTCCGGAATGCCATAGCGCATCAGACCGCCGATGCGGCTATTCTTCTCGAACACCGTCACCGCATGACCGGCACGCGCCAGTTGCTGCGCGGCCGCCAAACCGGCCGGGCCGGAACCGACCACGGCGACTTTCTTGCCTGTCTTTTTCTGCGCGGGTTGCGGCAAGACCCAGCCGTTTTCCCCGCCCTTGTCGATGATCGCGTGCTCGATCGACTTGATCCCGACCGCGTCGTTGTTGATGTTCAGCGTGCAGGCCGCCTCGCACGGGGCGGGACAGATGCGGCTGGTCACTTCGGGGAAGTTGTTGGTTGAGTGCAGCACTTCCAGCGCCTGCTGCCACTTGCCGCGATACACCAGGTCGTTCCAGTCGGGGATGATGTTGTTGACCGGGCAGCCGTTGTTGCAGAACGGGATGCCGCAGTCCATGCAGCGCGCGCCCTGTTGCTGCGCTTCGGCATCGGTCAGATGCGCGACAAATTCGCGGTAATTGCCTTTGCGTTGTTCGACCGGCGCATAACTTTCGTTGAGGCGTTTGAATTCCATGAATCCGGTTGGCTTGCCCATTATGCGGCCTCCTTCTGTTGCGCCGCGATTTCCAGCAGCGCGCGTCGATATTCGGTCGGCATGACCTTGACGAATTTTGGCAGGCAGGCAGACCAGCTGTCGAGAATCTGTCTGGCGCGCGCGCTGCCGGTATAGCGCAGATGTTCCTCGATCTTGCCGTGCAACAACAGTTCGTCAGCCTTGTTCAGATGGTTGAAGTGGACGCGGCCATGCGCTTCGACTTCGCCGGTCTCGCTGGCCGCCGCTTCTTCCGGAACGGCCTCCAGTTGTACCATGGCCATGTTGCAGCGTTGCGGGAAGGTGCCCTCTTCATCCAGCACATAGGCCACGCCGCCGGACATGCCGGCCGCGAAGTTGCGCCCGGTCTGCCCCAGCACCACCACCAGCCCGCCGGTCATATATTCGCAGCCGTGGTCACCCACGCCCTCAACCACCGCGCTGGCGCCGGAATTGCGCACCGCGAAACGCTCGCCGGCTACACCGCGAAAATACACCTCGCCCGCCGTCGCGCCGTACAGCACGGTGTTGCCGACGATGATGTTGTCTTCCGCCACCAGTTTGCTGTCGTCGGCCGGCTTGACGATGATGCGCCCGCCGCACAGTCCCTTGCCCACGTAGTCGTTGCCTTCGCCTTCGAGTTGCAGGGTGATGCCGTGCGCGAGGAAGGCGCCAAAACTCTGTCCGGCGGTACCGCGCAGGCGGATGCGGATGGTGTCATCCGGCAGACCGGCGTTGCCGTAACGCTTAACCACTTCATGCGACAGCATGGTGCCGACCGTGCGGTTCACGTTGCGAATCGGCGTGTCGATGGTGACTACCCGCTGCGCGTCGAGAGCTTCTTTTGAGCGGGCAATCAGTTCGTTGTCAAGCGCATGCCCGAGCCCGTGATCCTGTTCTTCCGCATGGCGGCGCGCCACCTTGGAGGGCACCTGCGGCTGATGGAACACCTTACTGAAATTCAGGCCTTTGGCTTTCCAGTGCTCGATGCCGGCGCGCATGTCGAGCAGGTCGCTGCGCCCGATCAGGTCTTCGAACTTGCGGATGCCCATCTGCGCCATCAGCTCGCGCACCTCTTCGGCGACGAAGAAGAAATAGTTCACCACGTGCTCCGGCTGGCCGGTGAATTTTTTGCGCAGGGCCGGGTCTTGTGTGGCAACCCCTACCGGGCAGGTATTGAGGTGGCATTTGCGCATCATGATGCAGCCTTCCACCACCAGCGGCGCGGTGGCAAAGCCGAATTCGTCCGCGCCGAGCAGCGCGCCGATCAATACATCGCGCCCCGTCTTCAACTGGCCGTCCACCTGCAAGCCGATACGCCCGCGCAGTTTGTTCAGCACCAGCGTCTGCTGCGCTTCCGACAATCCCAACTCCCACGGCGTGCCGGCGTGCCTGATCGACGACAGCGGGCTGGCGCCGGTGCCGCCGTCGAAGCCGGAGATCACGATGTGGTCGGCCTTGGCTTTGGATACGCCCGCCGCCACCGTGCCGACACCGACTTCCGACACCAGCTTGACCGAAATGGAGGCTGACGGATTGGCGTTTTTCAGGTCGTGGATGAGCTGCGCCAAGTCTTCGATGGAATAAATGTCATGGTGAGGCGGCGGCGAAATCAGGCCCACTCCGGGCACCGAGTGTCGCAATTTGCCGATGTATTCCGACACTTTGCCGCCGGGTAGCTGGCCGCCTTCGCCGGGCTTCGCGCCCTGCGCCATCTTGATCTGGATCTGGTCGGCGCTGGCCAGATATTCCGCCGTCACGCCGAAGCGGCCGGAGGCCACCTGCTTGATGCGCGAACGCAGGGAATCGCCGGGCAGCATGGTCTTGTCGGCTTCGATGCGGTTCTTGCCGATAATCTCGGACAATTTTTCTCCGCCGTGCAGCACCTTGAACCGGTTGGCGTCCTCGCCGCCTTCGCCGGTGTTGGACTTGCCGCCGAGGCGGTTCATCGCGATGGCCAGCGTGGTGTGAGCCTCGGTCGAGATCGAACCGAGCGACATCGCGCCGGTAACAAAACGCTTGACGATCTCTTTCGCCGGCTCGACCTGGTCCAGCGGCACCGGCGACGCCACCGGCTTGATCTCGAACAGACCGCGCAAGGTCATCTGGCGCCGGGTCTGGTCGTTGATCAGTTTGGCGTATTCCTTGTAGGTGCTGAAGTTGTTGGAACGCGTGGCGTGCTGCAACTTGGCGATCGAATCCGGGGTCCAGGTATGTTCCTCGCCGCGCGTGCGCCAGGCATACTCGCCGCCCGCATCCAGCATGTCGGCCAGCAGCGGATCGTTGCCGAACGCGGCGCTATGCAGGCGCAACGCCTCCTCCGCCACTTCCTGCAGGCCGATGCCCTGAATCTGGGTGGCCGTGCCGGGGAAGTATTGCCCGATAAACTCGCTGTTGAGTCCGACCGCCTCGAAGATTTGCGAGCCGCAATAGGATTGATAAGTGGAAATGCCCATCTTGGACATCACCTTGAGCAGGCCCTTGTTGATTGCCTTGATGAAACGCTTGTGCGCATCTTTGGCCGTCAGGTTGGACGGCAAATCGAGCGCGGACAGCGTATCGAACACCAGCCACGGATAGACTGCCTCCGCGCCATAACCGGCGAGCATGGCAAAGTGATGAACTTCCCGGGCCGAGCCGGTTTCCACCACCAGCCCGGTGCGGGTGCGCGAGCCGGCCTTGACCAGATGATGGTGCACCGCTGATGTCGCCAGCAGGGCCGGAATCGCCAGCCGTTTGGCAGAAAGCGCGCGGTCCGACAGGATCAGCACGTTGTATCCGGCGGCCACCGCCTTGTCGGCGGCCTTTTTCAAGGCGGTGATTGCACCTTCGCAACCGGCGGCGCCGCTCTTCACCGGATAGGTGATGTCCAGCACAGTGGATTTATATTTGCCCCGGGTCAGTTTGTCGATGCCGTGCAGCTTGGCTGCATCCTCGTGCGACAGCACCGGCTGGTGCGCCTCCAGGCGCGGCATTGGTTCGGTTTCATCCACGCCGAGCAGGTTGGGTTTGGAGCCGATAAACGAGGTCAGCGACATCACGATTTCTTCGCGGATCGGGTCGATCGGCGGATTGGTCACTTGCGCAAACAGCTGTTTGAAGTAGTTGTACAGAACCTTGTTGCGGCTGGACAGCACCGGCAGCGCGGCATCCGCGCCCATTGATCCGGTCGCTTCTTCCCCCGCATTGGCCATCGGCAGCAGAATGAACTTGAGATCTTCCTGGGTATAGCCAAACGCCTGCTGCGCGTCGAGCAGGGTCGCGCCGGCGGTGACTTTTGCCGCCACGGCGGGCAGATTCCCGAGATAGTAGCGCGACTGCTCGATCCACTCACGATAAGGCTTGGCGGTGGCGAGTTGCTTCTTCAGCTCGGCATCGTCCACGATGCGCCCGGCCTGCATGTCGATGAGGAACATCTTGCCCGGTTGCAGGCGCCATTTCTGCACAATCTTGTTTTCCGCGATCGGTAGCACGCCCATTTCCGACGCCATCAGCACCACGTTGTCGTCGGTGATCAGATAACGCGCCGGACGCAGGCCGTTGCGATCCAGAGTGGCGCCTATCATGCGGCCGTCGGTAAATGCCACCGCGGCAGGGCCGTCCCACGGCTCCATCAGCGCGGCGTGATATTCGTAGAACGCGCGGCGCTCTTCGTCCATCAGCGGATTGCCGGCCCAGGCTTCCGGGATCAGCAGCATCATCGCGTGCGGCAGCGAATAGCCGCCCGCCACCAGCAACTCCAGCGCGTTGTCAAAACAGGCGGAATCGGACTGGCCTTCTGCAATCAGCGGCCACAATTTTTCCAGATCGGCGCCAAGAATTTTCGACGACATCGCGGCATGGCGCGCCGCCATCCAGTTCACATTGCCGCGCAGCGTGTTGATCTCGCCATTGTGCGCGATCATGCGGAACGGATGGGCCAGATCCCAGGTGGGGAAGGTGTTGGTGGAGAAGCGCTGGTGCACCAGGGCGAATGCGCTCACGACCCGCGCATCCTGCAAATCGCAGAAATACTTGCCAACCTGGTCGGCCAGCAGCATGCCCTTGTAGACAATGGTGCGCGACGATAGCGAAGGCACGTAGAAGCCTTTGCCTTGCCCCTTGCCCAATTTGCTGATTGCGTGCTCTGCTGTTTTGCGGATGACGAACAGCTTGCGCTCGAAGGCGTCCTGGTCCGGCGTTGTTTTGCCGCGCCCGACAAACACCTGGCGCACCATGGGCTCGACCGCCTTGACGCTTTCACCCAAGGTGCTGTTATCGACCGGCACATCGCGCCAGCCCAGTAGGATTTGGCCTTCGGTCTTGATTTTGTCGGCGATGATTTTTTCACAAGCGGCGCGGGCGATTGCCTCGCGCGGCAAAAACAGCATGCCAACCCCGTATTCGCCGGCCGCCGGCAATGGAATGCCGCCCCAGCCCATTTCATCGCGCAGAAATTGATCGGGAATTTGCAGCAAAATGCCCGCCCCGTCGCCGGCCAGCGGATCGGCACCGACGGCGCCGCGGTGGGTCAGATTTTCCAGTATCTGCAGGCCCTGGCTTACCCGTTCATGGCTGGGATGACCCTTGATCTGCGCGACGAAACCGACACCACATGCATCATGTTCATTGCGCGGGTCGTATAGACCTTGCCGCGCGGGCAACGAAGAATTATTCACCTTGCTCACCTCAATCATTCAACTAAACGGCAGCAGACACCTGCTGCACCTGAAATTCATCCAAAAGGGCGGGAATGCTACCTTAAACCCTGCCCCAAGGGCAACCGGAGCCGGCTCAAAGCGCTTCAATCGCAAATATCCGCCGGTGTTCGCGGATCGCATAGCGGTCGGTCATCCCGGCAATATAGTCGGCAACCGCCCGCGCCAGCGTGTCCGCGCCGCGTGTCCGCACGGTGGACGGCAACAGGCGCGGGTCGCCATCAAACGCGGCAAAAAGCTCGCGGATAATGCGTTGCGCTTTGGCGCTCATGCGCATCACGCGATAGTGGCGGTACAGGTTGGCGCGCAAAAAATGCTTTAGTTCGCTATTCGCCGCCTGCATCTGCGGACTGAAGGCGACCAACGCCGGACAGGCGCGCACATCGTCCACTGTTTCGGGTTTGGCGGCGCGGATGTTTATCTCGGTCTGCCGAATCAGGTCGGTGATCTGCGTGTTGATCATGCGGCGCACAGTTTCATGCACCACGCGGCGCTCCACCAGACCGGGGCAGGCATCGCGCACTTGCGCCAGATGCGAGGCGAACAACCCCACTTCGGCCAGTTGTTCCAGCGTAAGCAAGCCGGAACGCAGGCCGTCATCCACATCGTGGTTGTTATAGGCGATTTCGTCAGCCAGATTGGCGATCTGCGCTTCCAGCGAGGGGCGCCGGCCGGCAAGGAAGCGCGCGCCCACCTCTCCCAGTTGCGCGGCATGGGCGGGCGAACAATGCTTGAGAATGCCTTCGCGTGTCTCGAAACACAGATTCAACCCGTCGAAGGCGGCGTAACGTTCTTCCAGCAGATCGACCACGCGCAACGACTGCAAATTGTGTTCAAAGCCGCCGTGCGTCTGCATGCAATCGTTCAGCGCCTCCTGTCCGGCGTGGCCGAAAGGCGTGTGGCCCAAATCGTGCGCCAGCGAAATGGCCTCGACCAAATCTTCGTTCAAGCGCAGGTGGCGCGAAATCGAGCGCGCGATCTGCGCCACTTCGATGCTGTGGGTGAGCCGGGTCCTGAACAGATCGCCTTCGTGGTTAACGAATACCTGGGTTTTGTATTCCAGGCGGCGGAAGGCGGCGGAATGGATGATGCGGTCGCGGTCGCGCTGAAATTCGCTGCGTCCGACGGGCGGAGCTTCCGCCACTAGGCGGCCGCCCGCGCTGGCGCGCACGGCATAGCTCGCCAGCGCGTCAGCCACTGCACGACTCCAGGGTTTGCCGCAGCAGCGTATCCGCAACATCACCGCTCACCACACCGCACCCCAACCCTTTCAACAGAACGAAACGCATTTTGCCCCCTTCGACTTTTTTGTCCAGCCCCATCAGTTGCAGATATTTTTCCACCCCCAGCGCGGGGGCACTCGACGGCAAGCCGGCCCGCAGCAACAGCGCGCACACCCGTTCTACTTCTGCCCCGCTGAGCCAGCCCAGGCGGCGCGACAGATCGGCCGCCATCCTTGTGCCCGCCGCAATTGCCTCACCGTGCAACCAGACACCGTAGCCCATCCCGTTTTCAATCGCATGGCCGAAGGTATGGCCCAGATTGAGCAGGGCGCGCTCGCCGCTTTCACGCTCGTCGGCGGCCACCACTGCCGCCTTGTTCCGACAACTGCGGGTGATCGCGTACTGCAGGGCAGCCTTGTCGCGGGCGCGCAGTTTTTCCATATTGCCCTCAAGCCACGCCAGAAAAGGCAGGTCGCGGATCAGGCCATACTTGATCACCTCGGCCAGACCGGCGCTGAGTTCCTTGTCTGGCAAAGTATCCAGCGTGTCGGTGTCCGCCAGCACCACGCGCGGCTGATAGAAAGCGCCAATCATATTCTTGCCAAGCGGGTGATTGATCCCGGTTTTGCCGCCAACCGAGGAGTCCACCTGTGCCAGCAGGGTTGTCGGAATCTGGATGAACGGCACGCCGCGCAAATAGGTGGCGGCGGCAAAGCCGGTCATGTCGCCGATCACCCCGCCGCCGAGCGCTATCAGCGGCGTGCCGCGTTCGCTGCGGGATGACAGCAGTTCGTTGTAAATTGCGCCGATGGAATCGGCGTTCTTGTATTGCTCGCCGTCCGCCAGCACGATGTTGCCGCAATTCACGCCGCAGGCGCGCAGACGCGCCGTCAGCGCATCCAGGTACAGCGGCGCCACGGTCGTGTTGGTCACGATCATCGCCCGTTTTTGCGGCAGATGCGGCAACAACAAATCCGCCACGTTGCGCAGCAAACCGCTGCCGATATAAATGGGGTAACTGCGTTCGGCCATGCCGACAGTCAGGGTTTGCATTGAGCCTTCCTCCTGTTTCTTCGTTTGTTGCGGCCAGGCCGCCAAGCGCTCCAGCAAACGGCCGAGCAAAGTGTGCACGCTCTGCCTGCCGGTATGCACCACGATATCGGCGATCTCAAGGTAACCCGGATCGCGCTGCGCGCACAGGGTATGCAATTTTGCATAGGGATCGGCCGTCTGAAGCAGAGGACGATTGCGGTCATGGCGGGTGCGCTGCCACAGATCGTGCACACTACTTTTCAGGTACACAACCACCCCGCACTGTTTGAGCAACTCGCGATTGGCTGCACTCAATACCGCCCCACCCCCGGTCGCCAATACGATATTTTTCCGCTGCACCAAGGCCTCCAGTGCCGCGCTTTCGCGCTGGCGGAAACCCGCCTCGCCTTCCACATCAAAAATATGCGGGATCGACACGCCGGTGCGGTGCTGAATTTCGTCGTCGCTATCAACAAAGGTTTTTTGCAGCTTCTTCGCCAGCAATCTGCCAACCGTGGTCTTGCCGCTACCGGGCATCCCGACGATGACAATATTGCCTGAAGTTTGTTTGAAGGGAGGATCGGTAACCATTGCGGAAATTGTAACGGAATTACGCGTTCATGCCGCAAAACAAAGCCCGGCTTGCGCCGGGCCGGAATGGGATGAATGCGGCCGGATCTAGTTCGATCCCAGAGTGTCCTTGAGAATTTTCGGGGTGATAAAGACCAGCAATTCTTTTTTGCTTTTCGCCTTGGTGTTGTTTTTGAACAGCCAGCCCAGAATTGGAATATCGCCCAATCCGGGGACTTTCGAGGTTGAGTCCGACTCGTCCTGCGTATAGACCCCGCCAATCACCACCGTGCCGCCGTTGTCTACCAGCACTTGTGTGTCCACTTTTTTTGTATTAATGCTGGGCACCCCGGAGAAAATGTTGCCGACCGAATCCTGGCTGACACTGATCTGCATCGTCACACTATCTTCTGGCGTAATTTGCGGCGTAACAGTCAGGCCCAGCACGGC
>PCWU01000068.1:12468-14333 GCA_002787455.1 Gallionellaceae bacterium CG11_big_fil_rev_8_21_14_0_20_60_62
GCTGGCGATATTCTTGGTGGTGCCATCAATCGCCGAAGCGTTGAGTTCCAGGCTCAAGGTCTTGGTCGCTGCCGCGTTGAACAGTGTCATGGTCAGGCCGCCAAGGCCGGATGCGGCTCCTGGCAAATTAAGGCTGCCGCCGGATGCGCTTCCGCGACTGGCCAAACCGAAGCCGGAAAAACCGCCCCCCTGGGCAACGGTCGGTCCGTTATAGGCCAGCCTGCCCCCCAGCGTCTGGTTGAAGGTTTCAGCCGCCTCGACGAAGCGCGCCTCGATCAAAACCTGCCTGACCGGCACATCGACCAGCGCGATCAGCTTGCGCACCTCTTCCAGGCTGGAAGGGGCATCCTTCACAAACAGCATGTTGGTGCGCAAATCAAAGTTGGCGCTGCCGCGTTTGGATAACAACGGTTGCTTGCTGTCCGAAATCAGCTTTACGATGTCTGCCGCCTTGGCGTAGGCGAGCTGGAAATTCTCGGTGCGCAAAGGCTGCAGTTCGGATATTTCCTGGCGCGATGAAAATTCGATCTTTTCCTTCGCCGCAATCTCCTCACGCGGAGCCACCTGGATCACATTGCCGCTGACGCGTTTGTCCAGCCCCCGGCTTTGCAGGATGATTTCGAATGCCTGATCCCACGGCACATCTTTCAGACGCAGGGTCAGGCTGCCGGATACGCTGTCGCTAATGACCATGTTGAGACCGGTGAAGTCGGCGATCACGCTCAGCGCTTCCCGTGTCGAAATATTCTGGAAATTCAGGGTCAGCTTGTCTCCTTCATAGCGCGATTTCGGCAACACGATCTTGCTTGGATCTTCCAGGCTAGCCTTGACCTCGACGATGAATTTATTGTCTGTCTGGTAGGCGGAATATTCCCACGCGCCTTTGGGCTCGATCAAAACCCGCGCGTTGCCGCCTTGCGCGAATGCATCGACGATCTGCACCGGCGTGGCAAAATCGGCCACATCCAGCTTGCGCTGCAGGTTGCGCGGCAGGGTGGCATGCTGAAACTCCACCACCAGCGCCTTGCCCTGCTGCTTGATATCGATGCCAATGTCGGCATCCGACAAATCGATCTGCACGCGGCCTTCGCCGTTGGCACCCCGCCTAAAATCAATATCGCGCAGACTGTGGTTTTGCCCGCTCGCGGTGCTGTCGGCAAAGTGTGCGCCCGCAACCACCGGGGCGCCGCCCACCAGTCCCCTGGGTTGCAAAGTAATCAGCACTTGGTTGCCTTCGATACGCGTGTCATAACCGACCATTTGGGCCAGATTGATCACCAGCCGGGTACGATTACCCGCCTGCACGATATTGGCGCTGCGCAAATCGCCCTCGCCAAAGCTTTGCATCGAAGTGCCCAGCCCGTTCTCGGTACCGGGAAAGTCAAACGCAATGCGTGGCGGCGTGTTGATCGTGAAAGCTGCCGGCTGCGCTTTGGGCGGCGACTTGAGCCCAACCGTGAGGGTCAGCTTGCCATCCTGCAGGGTGCCGGCGGACAGACTCTGGATCGTGTTGATTCCTTCTTCCGCCTGCACGCCGAAAGCGCACAGTGCAAACGCGAAGGCGAAGGCGAACATCCGGAAGAATTGATGCAGCACATTTTCAACTTGTTTCATGTTTTCACTCCTAATCATTCGGCCAATTGCAAAGTGCTTTCGCGTTCCGTCCAGTCACCGGCACTGTCCTGCACCATTTCCTTTACCGCAAGCTCGGTTTCGCTGACTGCGGTAATCTGGCCAAAGTTCAAGCCGATATAATTGCCCGCCCTGACGCGGTATATTTTTCCTTCGGCGGAACGCACTATCGCGTGACCGACACCCTTCTGGTGCAAATATCCGATCATTTTCAGGCTTTCCAGCGGAAAATC
>PCWU01000137.1:0-2797 GCA_002787455.1 Gallionellaceae bacterium CG11_big_fil_rev_8_21_14_0_20_60_62
AGTTTTGCAAAGAACACCACGAAAGTATTGACCACGCCCTGGATCAGCGCCAGCGTGACCATGTCGCCGTTGGCGACGTGGCTGATTTCGTGCGCCAGCACCGCTTCTGCTTCCTCCCGGCTCATCGCATGCAGCAGGCCGGTGCTCACCGCCACCAGCGAATTGTTGCGATTCCAGCCGGTGGCAAAGGCGTTCACATCGGGCGCGTCATAGATGGCCACTTCCGGCATACCGATCCCCGCCGCATCGGCCTGGCGCCGCACGGTATCCACCAGCCAGCGTTCGGTCGGATCCTGCGGATTCTCGATCACATGGGCGCCGACCGACCGCTTTGCCATCCATTTCGACAGGAATAGCGAAACGATGGAACCGGAAAAACCGATCACCGCGGACAGCGTCAGCAAGGCATTGAAGTTGATCGCGCCGCTCTCATCCAGCACGCGATCCACGCCGAGCAGGCGCAGGGTGACGCTGATGACCGCCAGCACGGCCACATTGGTCAGAATAAAAAGGAAAATACGTTTCATAAGTTCTCCCTTTGCCGGGAAAGGTACAGCCCCGAAATAAGTTGAATAGCACGCCGCAGCAAATGGGGCACGGTTGTCGTTTTTTCAAGCCCCTGCTGTGAATCTGAAATTCGCAATAAGTTCACTTGCCACCTTTTTGGCGCGGTTATAGCATCGCCCCTCCACCCACCCAGGATTAACCTCATGCGTCACCTCCAAAACCGCTTCAGACTGCCCGCTTTACTGGCCCTGCTAGCCACCCTGCAGGTCTTTCCCGCCTTTGCCGCCGACCACTACAACATTGATCCCACCCATACCTGGCCGTTGTTCGAGGTCAACCATCTCGGCTATTCAACCCAGCGCGGCCGCTTCAATCACACCCGGGGTAATATCACCCTGGATAGCGCCGCACAGCGCGGCACCATTGATATCACCATCGATACCGACTCAATTGATATGGGGTTCGAAAAATGGAACGAACACATGAAGTCCCCGGATTTCTTCAATGCAAAACTGCATCCGACGATCCGCTTCACCTCGGAGCAACTCCAGTTTGAAGGCGAGCGGCTGGTTGGCGCGAATGGCTATCTGACACTGCTCGGCACACGGCGACCGCTATCGCTGACTGTCAGCAATTTTCGTTGCGCGCCGCACCCTTTGACTCGTCGGCGGCACTGCGGCGCCGACGCGACAGCCACCCTCAGTCGCACCCAGTTTGGCATGGCCAAATATGTCCCGCTGGTCGGAGATGAAATCAAACTGTTGATCGCGGTAGAGGCCGATATCGACTAGCCCCGGCGCTTACCAACGCACGGCCAGCGTCGCAAAAACCCGCCGCTCAAACACATTATTGGCGACGTATTCGGTGAGGCCTGAATCAAACAGATTTTGCACCACCAGCGCGACCTCGCCGTGCAGGTCGCCGCTGTCATGAAAAGTTTTTGCGGCACGCACATCGGTGCGGTGTTGCGCATGCTGGAAATCAACCTGTGGCCGGTCAAACGGCTGCAGCCCATCCTGGTAATAAAAGGCACCGCTCACCGACCAGCCATCGCGCATCCGTCTGGAATACAGCACGCTGCCGCTGTTGCGCGGAATGCTCCCGGTGGTCAGGTCGTTAAATTTTGCCGGTTCGACAGGACGAAATGCACTTTCTCCGGTGGCAAACAACTGCGCACTGTTGCTGCGCGCCAGGATGTGCGCGGCATTCAGGACCAGCTCGCCATCCCGATCCGGTTTAATTTTAAAAGTCAGCTCGAAACCGCGAACCTGGATAGCGGCGCCATTGATAAATTTTTGGGAAAGCTTTGACGCGTAAATCCCGTTGCGTAATTGATCACTGAACAAGCGCAGATCAATCACCCCGTTCCATTCCGGAAATTCCCCGAGATAACCCAGCTCGCGCGAAAACATGCGCTCCGGCTTGAGGTCGGGTGCAGTGGCAAACCGTGCGGGCACCCATAAATCCCCGGGGGCCTCCAGCGGCGACGGGGTGAACTCTTCCACTACCGCCGGTGTGCGGTAGGCGAGAGAGACGCCGGCACGCAGCGTGTGATGCCGCGCGACATGCAGGTTCAGCGCGGCCCGCGGTGAAAAGTTGGCGTTGTCCATGCGGTCACGCTCGTACATCGCCCCGGCATTGACCAGCAACGCGTCCAGCGGGCGCCATTCATCATGGGCAAATACGCGCCACTCGTCGCTGCGCAGATTAAAATCCCGCGCAATCACGGCCACGGGAAAAGGTGCCTGCAATTGCGCATTGATCCGGTCCTGGCGCCATGCCGCGCCATACACCAGCCGGTTATCCGCCATCGGCGACAGGGTGTGCTGCACCTCTATCTCGTCGCGCCCCGCCCGCGCCGTTTGGCGCAATGGATCGGGAATAAAATTTCCCGACAGATACACGTTGAAGGTTTCATGCTGGTTGCGTTGCAGATGATAATAACGCAAACGCAATTCGTCTTCATTTTCCAGCACACGTATCCAGTCAAATTGCGCGTAGCCGGAATTGGCAACCAGGTCATGCGGCGTATTGCCGTTGGTGCTGGACGGATTCAGATTCAATGGATTGACGGCGGAAGGATTCTTGTCCACAAACCCCACGCCCTGCACATCGCGATTGAAGCCGAACTGCAAGTCGAAACTATCCCGCGAACCCGGATGAAAATTGGCGCGATAGTTGAGCAAGCGTGCCTGGTTGCTGTCGTTGTTGTTGCGCAACAGGGAATTCTGGTTGGGCAGGGTTGCCGCCACTTTGCGCGGCAGCTTGTGCAGATCGGCATAACCGTTGT
>PCWU01000137.1:2806-3366 GCA_002787455.1 Gallionellaceae bacterium CG11_big_fil_rev_8_21_14_0_20_60_62
GTCATCCGGTAATCATAGACCTCGCCGTTGCCGCCAAAGCGGACCGAGGCATCGTTGATGCCTTGGGTGCCATGTGTATAAGCAAGCTGCTTGCCGTTGACCGCAGTCGCATCGCGGGTCGTAATGCTGATCACCCCCTGGGTGGAATTGGCCCCGTGCGAAGCGGCGGCCGGGCCGCGAATGACTTCGATACGCTCAATATCATCCACCGTTATCGGCAGATCCGCCCAACCGACCGCGCTCAACGGAGGCAAATAAACGCTGCGCCCGTCGATCAGGACTTGCATCCTGCGCGCGTACTGGTCGGTTGTGCCGTGGTAGGAAACTATCGGCTGCGAACCTTTGTAGTAGCTGACATACATGCCGGGCACCAGCTTCAACAGGTCGGTGATGGTGCGCGAGCCCGAAGCCGCGATCATGTCGCGGTCGATCACAGTCATCGCATTGGGCGCTTCTGACAACGGCTGCAACAAGCGCGAAGCACTCAGCACCACCGGAAATTCCTGGAAGTAACCCAGCTCATCCGGCACCTCGGCAGCGGCAGCGGCAGCGGCAGCGGC
>PCWU01000137.1:3377-7190 GCA_002787455.1 Gallionellaceae bacterium CG11_big_fil_rev_8_21_14_0_20_60_62
CACGGAGCATACGTCATAGCGGTTTTCTTGTCAGCCGGATGAGACTCTTCCGATTTCCGCCTGCTGCGGGCTACACGATTCGCGGCGACCCGCTGTTCAAGATCGCCGCGCGCGTCAAACAGTACAAAGTCCCGGTGTTGCTGCATCTGCCCACGGCCTGCCCGGTCAAAGCGTTGCTTACGGCAGTTTGAAACGGCTCTACCCGCCCAACAACAGGGGGCACGCCATGCCTGCCTCTCCATGACCCGGCGCGCTTGGCTGACGAGACGATGTTGCCCATCCTTTTTATAACCACTTCACGCTTCCCCCTGTTTGTGGGGGTTGGGGAGTGTCGCCGGAAAATCAAAAATTTGCATCTCAAGTGGAGAGTTTTGCAAGAGCCTCTAAAGACTTCTAAGTACACCGGATGTGTCAATCGAGAACGGATTTCATACGGCGCAATGCGCTTCGCTTATTGACGCCCTACGGGGTGCACCTTACGCGAGTTTAATCAGAGTTCCCTTAAAGAAAATACTCGATCCCCCTGATAAAGCACTCCGCCGCAGTGGTGGGACATTCAACCCAATGTAATTGGGCAAACACTGATTAAGCCGTCATCCCCGCGAAGGCGGGGATCCAGTTTATTGATTTGACTAGGCTCCCGCCGCAGCCCGCCTCCGACTACCCAATTCGAGGGCAGGCAGAGACGAAATCAGAGTCGATCAGCGTTTCTTTGCTTCTGCGCTCAAATCCGCCGCTTCACCCGCAACGCAATTGTACCCACCGCCAGGAAAGCCACGCCCATCAGCACCAGCGTGATCGGCCAGCCCAGCGAATTGGCGAAATGCTTTGCGGTGTAGAAACCGATGAAGCCGAGCATGGCGATGACAGTGGTGAACAGCAGCGCGCGGCTTTGCAGCACCACGCAGGCATACAGCATGGACGCGGACAGCGCGAGGTAGGCCAGCTCGAAAGGGGTGTTGCGCACCAGGTCGAACAGCCCGCTATAGGCCATGACCGACCCGATGAAATAGCCCAGCCCCGCTAGGCGCGGATAGCGCTCCGACTTGTGCATGCCATAGGCGGCGAACATCACGCACACGCCGGAGACCAGCCCCGCCCAACTGGCGGAGGTGGCTTCCGCGATGCGGTCGAACAGGCCGCTGTTCAGCCAGATCGTGCCGATCAACAAAGCGGGCTCGGCGAGCACGCGGAATGGCGTCTTCTCCAGTGCAGTACCGACCACGAACAGCGAAGCGCCCAACACGATCGCGATGTAGGCGAACGGCATGTCGAGCAAGTCCAGCCCCACCTGCATGAAGCCGTAGATGAAGAACAGCGTCCAGAACGCCAGCACCGTGAGGCGGAACTTGCCGAGCAGCGCGCCCTGGTGCAACGCCATCACGCCGAACACCGCCAGCACAGCGAGACGCCAGTTGTCGCCGCGCGGGAACACCTCGTGGATCAGCACGAACCAGCCGCCGGTCATCATCAGCACAGCGGCCAGCGCAAGCGGCAGGATGAGGCGCGGGTATTTGTCCTCACGCAGCGCGGAGACCAGCACGACCAGCAATATGTAGCCCACGCCCAACGTCATGAAGACCCGCATCACACTGCCCATGCTCTCCCAAAACGTACCGATATAAGTGCCGACGCCCGCGAGGATGAAGATCGCGCCGAGATAGGTGAACAGCGTCTTGGCGATATCGCCCCGGCTGCGCGGCGCAGGCACGGCGCCGGAAGAAACAGGCGCATGAAACGCGGCTTCCACTTCGGCAGGCGTGATGTCGTATTTGCGCATGAGCTGCGCGATGCTGTTCAGCGCGCCGGGCTTGTCCGACACCCTGGACGCGCCGAGGATACCGGCCAGCAACGGCCAGCCCCACATGCCGCCGCCCACCAGCACCACGACGACCAACAGCAGCAGCAATAGCCACATCATGGCGCCACCACCCAGCCGATGAAGTGCGTGTTATTGGTGTAATACACGTTGCCCGCATTCGGCAGGCGGAAACTGCGCCCCTGCTTCGTCAGCACCACCTCATTGCGGTAGCGTGAAGAATAGAACAACCCGGTGAAGACATCGCCCGAATAGCCATTCGCACCCGCACTGAATTCGTACCCGTCCGGCGCGATGCTGGAAGAATCCACCGTCAGCCCGGCCAGATCGGGAACACTGATCGGCGTCACCACCGCAGCCTCCGCAGGCGTGACCGGTCTTGGTCCGGGCGGCACAAGCCCCGCTGGCAACAGGACCGAAATCTCTTTCACCGCGCCGTTCACCGGGCTGTAACGCCACACACGCGGCTTCTGGTAACCCTGAGCATTGCCCTGATAGACCACCTGAACCTTGCCGTCCACCACGGAGATCTGCATGCCATTGCCGGGGTAGTTGTAGTACTCCGTCGCGTACAGCACGTCGTACTTCGGCGGATCGACCAGCAGCGCGGGGATCCCCGACACCAGCAAGAACACGACCACCAACAGCAACGGCAACCCCAGGCCAAAAGCGATGGTCGGGTTCTCGCGAAGGAATGATTTCATGCGGGGCTCTCCTTGATGATGGCGGTTGGTGTAGTAGCCACAATATCACCCGCACAGACCGAAACCAACTCCAGCCTGAAAGATCGATCCACCTGCTCACTACCACTCGCGGCCCGCAACCATTGACGCCTCAAACCACGGGTGCTACCTTGGTGACACCAGCCTCAAGGAGCACACCATGGCCGCTACCACCACCCTCAAATTATCCGAAGAACTCAAGGCGCGCATCGCACCGCTTGCTGACTCAACCTCAAAAACTCCACACGCCTGGATGGTCGAAGCGCTGGAAGCGCAGGCTAGACTGGCCGAGATGCGCCAGTCCTTCATCGGCGATGCACTTGCCTCCGCAGCCGAAGTGGATGCGGGCGGCGCGCTCTATGCCATGCAGGACGTACACGCATACATCATCAGCAAAGCAGCGGCCAAACCCGCCAAACGCCCCAAGCCCGCCAGCATCGCGAAAAGCAAGCCGCGCACAAGCAACAAAACAACAAACCGTTCGTGCTGAGCCCGTCGAAGCATGAACTCAACCCACATCCGTTCGTGCCATACCCCCAAGGGGTAGGCCGTGGCTGTAAGGGACATTCGCCCCAACAGCACACGCACAGCCTGTCGAAGCATGAACTCATCAAATTTCCATGACACTAGCTAACCATGCCCGCAGTCTATTTCAGCCAGCGCGCCCTCACCGACCTTGAGCGAGTTTTCGACTTCCTCGCACGGGAAGCACCAGCCATTGCCACCGAGGCAGCCAACGAGATCGTAGATGCCACCAGAATATTGCAGCGCCACCCGCTGATCGGGCGCCCCGTCGACAACCTGCGTGAACTGGTGATTTCAAAAGGGCGCACAGGCTATGTCGCACTGTATCGCTACCTGCCGGAACAAGACCGGGTGGACATCCTCGCCATACGGCATCAGCGGGAGAGCGGGTTGATGGAGTAATTCAGATTGAAGGCATAGCCGAGCAAAACGGTTTGAAAAAATTATTTTTGAACACGATCGCGATAATTTATTCACCGCATCGAGGATTCTTCATCTCAAAATCGCTTTCACCAATCAAGCCACCAATGGTTCAAAACGATGTATCTGCGCCAGCACGCCGGTCAATTCCTTTGCCGCTTCCTCGGTATCGTGATTCGCCTGCAAGCCCAGCCAGAAACCGCTCGACGTTCCGAAAAATGCAGCCAGCCGCAACGCCTTGTCCGCCGTGATCGAACGCTTGCCGGAGCAGATCGCCGAGATGCGCGCCTCGGTCACGCCGATCTCTTTTGCCAAACGATATTGGGT
>PCWU01000137.1:7206-7726 GCA_002787455.1 Gallionellaceae bacterium CG11_big_fil_rev_8_21_14_0_20_60_62
TGTCCGTCATTCAATATATTGTCAAGGGGACTTGCCTTGCGGGATATAGGCTTTAGGTAAACCGCAGCCTGCCCCAAATTATTCCTATTCCAGCACCCCCTGCCAGAGCATGTTGTAACCCAATTCCTTGCTCTCGACACACAGTTCGGCCAAAGCCGCGAATTTGTCCTTAAATGCCTTGTCGGCGTGCGACCGCTCATGCTCCTCGAAAGACTTCCAGTAGGTCACGATCGCAATATGTTTCTCCGCCGATCTGGAATCGCTCAACGAACCTTCGTCCGAAACGAAACCCGAGAACTCATAAACCTGGCCGGCGATGAATCCGCCCTTGTCGCCGCCGTAAGTGTCTTTCACCACATTGCACATCTCGGCCAGCGCCAGCTCGACATCTTCGAAAGCCACACCGGGTTTGATCGTGGCCGTATTAAAAAGCATCTTCGCCCCAAAAGGGATAGTGACAGGTGAGAACATGATGAACCTCCAGTCGAAGTGGATCAGGAAAAGGTACCGCTCAAGTCAA
>PCWU01000099.1:0-889 GCA_002787455.1 Gallionellaceae bacterium CG11_big_fil_rev_8_21_14_0_20_60_62
CAGATTTTCCAGCGCACTCAATTCGTCCTTGATCGCATTGGCATGGCCGAGATAGCACATTTGCGAATGGAACTGGTCGTCCCATTCATGGATGTCGCGCCCCTGCCAGCGCACACTGCCCTGCGCGGGCTGCACGAAGCCGCACAAGGTGCGCAACAGCGTGGTCTTGCCCTTGCCGTTCTCGCCCTGCACCCGCAACAACTCGCCGCCGCACAGGCTGAAGTTCAAGCCCCCGAACAGACGCTGTTCGCCGCGCTCGCAGGCAAGATCGCTTACTTCCAGTTTTGGCTTGGATGACATCGGTGCGCGGGGCGGGCAAAGACCCAAAATTCAACAGCGGCGGATTATATACGATAGCCCCCCGCACGCGTCGGTTCGATGGCCGAAGCATGCCGGTTGCGGCGGCTCAACCCGCGCAAAAAAAACGCCGCTCCATGAGCGGCGGCAGGCGCGCGGCACTGCGCGATTATTTTTCCGCCGCCACAAAATCCTTCATTTCAATTTTTGCGTCCGACTTCAATTCTTCCATATACGCCTGCAGTAGCGCCTCACCGGTCATCTGGCGGATTTGCTGGGCGTAGCCGGCCAGCTTCTGCGGATCAATCAAATCAACCTCTTTCACCGCGTCGATGCGGGCCAGCAGATAACCGCGCTGCGCATCGGCCACCGCCACGTATTGCGGCAGTTTGCCGGTGTCGGCAGCGAAGATCAGGCGCGCCAATTCGGCGGGCAGTTGGCCGGGCCGGGCGCGCTGCAGGGTTTGCGAAGCAGACCAGCGCAACGCGGTTTTTTCGCCGCGCTGCAACTGCGCCAGCAGGGCGGCTCCCTGCACGCTGGCGGCCTGCAGGGCGGCCCGATCCAGCAGCTTTTGGCGAATCCCGGCGGCAAC
>PCWU01000099.1:909-2497 GCA_002787455.1 Gallionellaceae bacterium CG11_big_fil_rev_8_21_14_0_20_60_62
GGTACTGGCTGCGCGGTGCTCGATCACTCTTGCGGACAACAACACATTGGGCGCAACCTCGACCGCGCTGGTGTTGCGCTTGTCCCGGATCGCATCGTCGGCAAATACCGCCTGCAACATCTTGTCGGTCCAGACACCGCCGGCCGGCTGCCCCCGGGTCAGCCACAGCGGGCCTTCAACCTTGGCCCCAACCAGTTCCGCTGCCGCTTGCAGGCTGTCGCTCTGCTCATACACTGTGTTATTGAATTGCTCAGCCAGCTCGGCAAAGCGATCACCCGCCTGCTGCAGTTTCAGCGACTGCTCGATTTGTGCGCGCACTGCGGCCAGCGGCTTGGTCTTGCCCGGCTGAATGGCGCCCAGCTTGATGATATGAAAACCGAAATCGGTCTGCACTAAATCGCTGATCTCGCCGCTGTTCATGCCAAACACCGCGTCATCGAAAGCTTTGACCATCATCCCGCGCTCAAACATCCCCAAATCGCCGTCATTCTCCGCCGAGCCCGGATCATCCGAATATTGCTTGGCCATTGCCGCGAAAGCCGCCGGCTTTTGCCGCACCTGCTGCAGGATCGATCCGGCTTTGGCGCGCGCCGCCTGTTTGTCGGCATCCGGCGCATTTTTCGCCACCCCGATCAGGATGTGCGCCGCCTGCCGCTGCTCGGCAGTGCCAAACTCATTTGCATGTTCGCGGTAATACTGCTCGATTTCGGCTGCCGGAATCGACACTTTGGCGGCCAACCGATCGGCCGACAGGGTGAGATATTCGACCAGCGCCTGCTCCGGCAGGCTGAATTCCTGCGGATTCGACTCGTAATAGGCTTTGATTTCCGCCTCACCCACTGTCGCATCGCGGCGGAAGGCGGCCGGATCGAGACTGGTCAGGGCGACGGTGCGCTGTTGTTCGTTGATGCGGATCAGGTTGGCCGCGGTGTTTTCTGCCGCATAACCGTTTTGGGTTAGCGCGTCGGTCAGTTGCCGGGTCAGCACATCCTGACGCACGCGGTATTCGAACAGGGCGGAATTCATCCCCTGCGCGCGCAGCGCGGCCTCGTAAGTGGGCTTGTCGAAAACGCTGTCTTTCTGGAAAGCGGGCACCCCCGCGATCAGGCGCGCCATCTGCTCGTCGCTCACCGCCAGCCCCGCCTCCTGCGCCTGCGCCAGGAGCAGCCTTTGGGTGACCAGACCCTGCAACACCGAGCGTTTCATTTCGGCATTATCGAACAACGCGGGATCGAAATTCTCCCCCAGCACTTCGCGCAGACGCTGGCGCTGGCGCGCCATCGCATCTTCGTATTCAGCCTGGCCGATCTTGTTCCCGTTAACCGTCGCCAGCGCGCCGGTATCGCCTGAATTCTGGTAGGAATCCAGCCCCCACAGGGCAAACGGCAGGATGATCAGCACCAGGACAATCTGTACCAGACGCTTTCTTTCGTGGACAAAAGTGAACATGGCACCCCCTGGACTAATCGACGGATGCGCAAGCACCCGATATGAAAAAAGGCGAACTTTCGTTCGCCTTTGTTTGGCGGAGTGGACGGGACTCGAACCCGCGACCCCCGGCGTGACAGGCCGGTATTCTAACCAACTG
>PCWU01000099.1:2512-14766 GCA_002787455.1 Gallionellaceae bacterium CG11_big_fil_rev_8_21_14_0_20_60_62
TCGAACCGCCGACAATCGCCTTGTAAGGGCGGTGCTCTACCAGCTGAGCTAAGCACCCTAGGAAAGCGCGGCATTCTATAGTAACTTCCCGCGCTTTGCCAGCCTGTGTTGCGATTTTTTATCGCCACCGCAACACGGCCAAAAAATCGAGGCGCGTTTATATCAACTGCCATCGCCCGGGTCAAGGCCGCACCCGAAAAATAATTTCAGTCGGCCGCAAGAATCCGCAGTGGCGACTGGCGTATCAGTGTCCGCGTTGCCAGCCAGCCGGCCAGCATGACAATCAAAATCCCACCCGCCACCCCGGCAACAACGATGTTTGCACCGAATTGCCAGGGAATTTCCAGCACGAATCTCGCCAGCGCCCAGCCCAGCAGCATCGCGCCGGCCGCCGCAAACAGGCCGCTGATCCCGCCGAGCAAGGCAAACTCTGACAATTGCAAACGGCGCAGGGTGCGGCTGTCCGCGCCCAGCGTGCGCAAAATTGCCGTTTCGCGTCGGCGCTCGTCCCGGGCGGACAGGAGTGCGGCATACAGCACCGCCAGCCCGCTCAACAGGGTAAACAGAAACACCGCGCCGACCATCCGCGCAATCTGATCCATGATGTTGCGCACCTGGTCGATTACCGCCCCGGTGTCGATTAGCAACAGGTTGGGAAACTCGCGCGACAATTCATCCCCGGCAGCGGCCTTGTCCGGCGGCAGATAAAAACTGGCCAGGTAGCTGGATGCAAAATCCTGCAGCAGTACCGGCGCGGTAATGACAAAGAAATTCACCTTCATTGAATCCCACTGCACTTTGCGCAAATGACTGACCCGTCCGCTGAAGCGGCTGCCCGCCACATCGTAAGTCAGGGTGTCACCAAGATGAATGTTCAATGTCGCGGCAATCCCCTCTTCAACCGACAACTCGCGCGCGCTGCTGTCATTCCACCAAGTCCCGCTCACCCGCTCGTTCCACGGCGGCATTTCTGCCATGTAGGAAAGGTTGAATTCGCGCTCGACCAGACCGCGCGCGCGCGGATCGGCGTAGTCGTCACCGCTGATGGCGCGTTCATTGATGGCAACCAGCCTGCCACGCACCATCGGCGACAGTTGCGGCGATGGCAATCCCTGCCGCACAAAAAACTCGCTCACAGCCTGCCGCTGGTCAGGCTGAATGTTCAGCATGAAACGGCTGGGTGCATCCGGCGGCAACTTACCCTGCCAGGACTGCATCAGGTCGCCACGCACCAGGGTCAGCAGCAACAGCGCCATGCCGCCCAGACTTAACGCAACCACTTGTGCCGCCGCGCTGCGACTGTTGCGGGCAAGGTTGTTGAATACATGCCGCCACTGCGCCGGCATGCCGGTGGCGGCCCGCGCCAGGCCGTGCAACAGCAGCCAGGCCAGCCCGCCGAACAGCAACAACCCGGCCAGCAAACCGGATAGCACCGTCAAACCCAGCTTGAGCGACCCCGCATGCCATAGAAACAGGCCGGCCAATACTGACAAGGCAAGGCCGTAGATCAGCCAGTTGCTGGCTGGCGGCAAACCGATTTCGCGGCGCAATACACGCAGCGGCGAGACCCTGCGCAATTGCATCAGCGGCATGAATGCAAAGCCAATCAACAGGGCAAACCCGCTGGCTGCCGCCTTGAGCAGCGGCAATACTCCCGGCTGCGGCAGATCTGCCTCGCGCATTGCCGCGATACTTTCAACCAGCAGTGCTTGCGCGGCATAACCGAGCAAGCCGCCCAGCAACACCGCGAGCATCCCGAGCAGGATGAATTGATACAGAAACAGCCGCAGCACCTGCGTCTGTTGCGCGCCGAGACAGCGCATGACCGCACAACCGTCGAGGTGGCGCTGCATGAAATGCCGCGCGGCCAACGCCAGCGCAGCCCCGGCAAGGATCGCCGCGGTGAGCGCGGCCAGACCGAGAAAATGTTCGGCACGCGCCAGCGTCAGGCGGATCTCCGGACGCGCATCGCGCGCGTCTTCGATCTTTTCATGGGCACCGAGGCGGGATTCGATCTCCGTCCGGTAAGCGAGAACCCGCGCCGCCTCCCCCGCGACCAGCAAGCGATAAGTGAGACGACTGCCTTCCTGCAGCAACCCGGTTGCCGCCAGATCCGCGTCGTTCATCAGCACGCGCGGGGCAAAACTGGCTATCCCAAAAGACGGGTCAATGTCGCGCACGATACGCGCGGACAGGGTGAAGCGTCGGACGCCGATATTCAGTTTGTCGCCCAGTCGCAGATCGAGGCGGCGCAACAGCCGCTCATCGCCCCACACCGTCCCGGGTGGCGGAATGCCGGTTGCGCCATGCACTTTGCCATCGTCGATCTCTATCTGGCCGCGCAAGGGATAACCCGCCTCAACCGCCTGTATCTCGCCCAGCAACACCTGCTCGCGCGCCGCCACCATGCTGGGGAAACTGCGGCTCTGCACTGCCTGCAAACCGCGCGCTCCGGCACTTGCGCGCAAGGCAGGTGCAAACGGGCGGGTGGAAGTGATGCGCAGGTCGGCACCGATCAGGTTATGCGTTTGCCGGTCCAGGGCAGCGCGCACGCGATCCGCAAACAAGCCGACCGTGGCCAGGCTGCCGACAGCCAGCAGCAGCGCCAGCAACAGCACGCGCCACTCTCCGGCACGCCAGTCTCGGTGCAACAGTTTGAGCGAGAGCAGAAAGATTTTCATCGTCGTCAGGTGAAGGGTTACGGCGGGAGAAGAACTGCCTGCCGCGGCGGCCTTATCCCCAACTCAAACCAATGACGGCAACGCTGACCGTGATGACACCGAGGGTAAGATTGGCGGCGACCAGCTGGCGTATCCTGGCGAGCAAAGCCGCCGCCTCCGGCCAGCGTTGACCGGCGACATGCAGGCTGAACGGCACGTAGCAGGCGAAAAACACGTAAGCGTAAATCACGCTCATCAGCAGGCCGAGGGCCAGCATGCTGTGAACGTAACGCGGCGCATGACTCATCCCGCCGTATTGGTAAACCATGTAAAAACCGGTGACCAAAATCAGCCCGACCGCCGGCCACACCCAGTTGAAGAAGCGGTGAAACACGTTATTCCACAAAGCCAAACGCTGCGGCGGTTGCAATACATCGACGGCGGCGGGACGCAATATGGCGTAGGCGAAAAACATGCCGCCGACCCAGACCAGCGCGGCCAGCAGATGGATGAGTTTGAAATAGATCATGGCGCTTCTCCTGAATGATTGGCTGCGAATTGTCGCACCGGTTTGAATGTTTTGCGATGCACCGCCGACACACCGTGTTCGCGCAAGGCGGCAAGGTGGGCGGCAGTGGGATAACCTTTGTGCGCGTCGAAGCCGTATTGGGGATAACGCTGATGCAGCGTCAGCATCAGTTCGTCGCGCGCGGTCTTGGCCAGGATCGAGGCGGCGGAGATGGCCGCGACTTTGCTGTCGCCCTTGACGACGGCCTGGCTGGGAATGCCGGTGTCGGGGCAGTACAGCCCGTCCACCAGTACCTCGCGCGGGCGTATCGCCAGCGCCTGCACCGCGCGCCGCATCGCCAGCAGCGTGGCTTGTAAAATATTCAGACGATCGATTTCTTCCACCTCCGCCCAAGCCACGGCCCACGCCAGCGAGCGCTCGCGGATGATCGGAGCCAGCCGGTCACGCTGTTTTGCGGAAAGTTTCTTGGAGTCCGCCAAGCCTTCGATCGGGCGCATGGGGTCGAGAATCACCGCGGCCGCGCTCACCGGCCCGGCCAGCGGGCCACGCCCCGCTTCGTCCACGCCGCAGATCAGTACAAGGCTCATGGCAGGAAGGGCAGGATGGCCTGCGCGGCTTTTTCTGCCGTGTTCTGGCGCAGACTGCGATGGATGTCATCGAAACACTGTTCCAGCCGCGCCACTGCCTGCCTGTTGTTGACCGCATTCAGCAGCGCCTGCGCCAGATTTTGCGGCGTGGCATCGTCCTGCAAAATTTCCGGCACCACAAAACGTCCGGCAAGGATATTCGGCAGACCGACATAAGGCAGATACTGCTTGCGCCTGGCCAGCCAGAAGCTGAAAGGCGTCATGCGGTAGGTGATCACCATCGGGCGCTTGAGCAATGCGGCTTCCAGTGTGGCGGTGCCGGACGCCACCAGCACCCCGTCGGCGGCGATCATGGCATCGTGCGCGTGGCCGAACAGCAGGGTGACCGGCAGCTCCCTCGCCTCCTGCCGCCACAGCTCATGCTCGAAGATGGCGCGCGTTTCGCGGCTGGCCAGCGGTACCAGAAATTGCGCGTCAGCTTGCTGTTGCAGAATCAGCTTGGCGGTTTCGATGAAGGTCGGGGCAAGGCGGCGCACTTCGCTCTGGCGACTGCCGGGCAACAAGGCGAATACACGCGCGGTTTGCCGGATGCGCATCTGCTCGCGCATTTCGCCGCGATGGGTTTGCGGCGGCAGCAAATCGGCCAAGGGGTGACCCACATAAGTGACCGGCACGCCGGCTTTTTCATACAGCGGCGCCTCGAACGGAAACAGCGCAAGCAGATGCGACACCGCCCGCTTGATCTTGTGGATACGCTCGCCGCGCCAGGCCCAGATGGAGGGGCTGACATAGTGCACGGTCGGGATGCCTTCTGCCTTGAGAGCGAGTTCGAGATCGAGATTGAAATCCGGCGCATCAATACCGATAAAAAGCGCGGGCGGCTCGGCCAAAAAACGCTCGCGCAGGCTGCGGCGGATGCCGGCCAGCTCGCGGTAATGACGCAATACTTCGAGATAGCCGTTGACCGCCAGTTTCTCCAGCGGGAACAGCACGTCCATGCCTGCGGCCCGCATTTTTGGACCCCCGATGCCGATGAAGCGCACGTCGGGCCTGGCTTGGCGGATGGCGGCCATCAGCATGCTGCCAAGCAGGTCGCCCGAGACTTCACCCGCCACCATGGCGATGGTTTTTTTTGGGTTCATGGTTGCTTAACAGGCACGACACTGCCACCTTCGAGAATAAGACTCGCTATGCCTGTTTCCCCCACCCCAACCCTCCCCCTCTCTCTAACTTTCTCCCGCAAGCGGGAGAAAGAGCAAACGAGAAAGGAAATTTTGAATCCCCGGGGGCAAACGAATCGCTGCGCGAGTTTCACGTTAACGCACGATGCCGCGGTTGGCGTGACCGAGAAAAGTCAGCAGGTTGTCGATGTCGGCATCGGCATCGCTCGCTTGCCCGTGCAGGGCAGCAATTTCCTGCTGCGCCGCCTCGAAACTGCTGCCGGTGCGATACAGGATACGATACATCTTTTTGATCATATCCAGGCGCGCGGCGGAATAACCGGCGCGGCGCGGCCCCTCCTGGTGCGGGCCTTTGGCCTCGGCCGGGTTGCCGACCGCAGTCACGAAGGGCGGCAGGTCCTGGGTCAGGCGGGTCTGGAAACCGAGCATGGCAAAGTCGCCGATGCGCACGAACTGGTGAATCCCGCTCATGCCACCGATCAGGGTATGGTCGCCGACCGTCACATGCCCCGCAAACTGCACCGCGTTGGCGATCACATTGTGGTCGCCGACCTGGCAGTCATGCGCCAGATGCACATAGGCCATGATCCAGTTGTCGTTGCCGACCGAGGTAACGCCGCCGCCCTGCACCGTGCCAAGATTCAGGGTGCAGCTTTCGCGGATGGTATTGTTGTCGCCGATGACCAGCCGGGTCGCTTCGCCCAGGTACTTCTTGTCCTGCGGGATCTCGCCAATGGAACTGAACTGGAAGATACGGTTGCCCTTGCCAATCGCGGTATGCCCGTCGATCAATACATGCGGCCCGATTACCGAACCGGCGCCGATCTCGACCTGCTCGCCGATGATCGAGTAAGCACCGACCGCGACATCGTCGGCCAGTTTTGCACCGGGATGAATGAGCGCGGTCGGATGGCGCAGGTGATCCATTATTTGGTGCGCAGGGTGCAAATCAAATCCGCCTCGGCGGCGACTTTTCCGTCCACTTCGGCCTTGCCGATAAATTTCCACATGCCGCGCCGGTTCATCCCGATGGTCACGGTAAAAATCAGCTGGTCGCCGGGGCTCACCGGGCGCTTGAAACGGGCATTTTCGATGCCGACGAAGTAATACACCGAATCGTCGCTGGGCAGGGTTCCCAACGTTTTGAACGACAGAATCGCCGCCGCCTGCGCCATCGCCTCGATCACCAGCACCCCCGGCATCACCGGGTGATGCGGATAGTGGCCGGGGAAGAACGGCTCGTTCATCGACACATTCTTCAGGGCCACGATCTTCTCGTTCGGCACGACTTCGAGCACGCGGTCGATCAACAAAAACGGAAAACGGTGCGGCAGATGCTGCAACACTTCATGAATATCCATTGCACTGCTCATGGTTTTTCTCCCTTTAACGATTCAATTTCTTTTTCCAATGCCCCGACCCGCCTGACCAGTTGATCCAGATGGCGCAGATGCACCGCATTGTTGCGCCATGCGTCGTTCCTGCTGAACGGGTAGATACCGGCATAGCTGCCTGCTTCGGTAATGGATTTTCCAATCAGGGTGAAGGCGGCAATTTCGACCCGGTCGGCAATCTGCAAATGGCCAAGAATGCCCGCGCTGCCGCCGATGCGGCAATACCTGCCGATGGTCGCGCTGCCCGCGATTCCGACACAGCCGGCGATGGCCGTATGCGCGCCGATGCGCACGTTGTGCGCAACCTGAATCTGGTTGTCCAGCTTCACGCCGTCCTCGATCACCGTGTCGTCGAGAGCGCCGCGATCAACCGTGGTATTCGCGCCGATTTCGACGTCATCGCCGATCAGCACCCGGCCGATCTGCGGAATTTTCAGCCAGCGCCCCTCTTCCATGGCAATCCCGAAGCCGTCGGCGCCGATCACCACACCCGAATGGAGAATCACCCGGCAGGCAATGACGCAGTCGTGATAGACCGTCACATTGGGATAGAGCAACCCCTGCGCGCCGATGACGCTGCGCTCGCCGATCACACAACCGGCCATCACCACCGAGCCCGCCCCGATGCGCGCGCCGGCGCCGATGCAAACCTGCGCGCCGATATGCGCATCCGGCGCGATCTCGGCCCCCTCTCCGATCACCGTTGTCGGATGAATGCCCGGGGCCATGGACGGCAAGGGATTGAGCAAGGCGGACAATCGGGCGAAATAGGCATACGGATTGGCGGCGACGATTCGCGGCAATTCCGTGAGTGCGGCATCGGTAGCACCGACGATCACCGCGGAAGCGCGGCTGGCGGCGAGTTGCTTGCGGTATTTGGCATTCGCCAGAAATCCGATGTTGCCGCGCACCGCTTTTTCAAGAGTGGCCACCTGGAACACCTCGGTTGCGGGATCTCCCAGCACCTCGCCGCCGAGACGGGCAACGATTTCAGACAAGCGAAAACCTGGATTTTTCATGGCGTGCAACGGCGGGTTACCGGCCGGAGGAATCAGCGTCTTCAACAGCCAGATATTTCAGCACCTTCTCGGTGATATCCACTTCCGCGCTGCGGTACACCGCCTCCTGCAGGATGATGGCATAGTGCTCGCTCTCGGCGATACGCCTGATTACCACGTCGGCGCGTGCCAGAATACGCGCCACTTCCTCATTCTGGCGCAGGGAAAGATCCTCGCGAAACTCGCGTTGCCGTGTTTGCAGCATCAGGTTCAGATTGGCGATTTCGCGTTCCTGAATCCGGCGCACGGATTCGGACAGGATCTTCTGTTCCGATTCAAGGCTGATTTTGGCATCCTGCAACTGCTTCGCCAGCGCCATCACCTCCTGCTCGCGCACGGAAAATTCCTTGTCGATCTTTTTTTGCGCAGCCAGCGCGGGTTCCGATTCGCGCAGAACCCGCTCGGTATCGACAAAGCCGATGCGCGTTGTTTCCGCCGCCGCCGCGGCGGCAAACGCGCATAGCAAAATGCCGGTCATTATTTTGTTTTTCATGCCACCTCCCATTTGCCGGAAGAAACCCTCATATCGCGCGCTCAGAAAAAACCGCCCAGCGTGAACTGGAAATTCTGCACCTTGTCCTGCGGCTGGTCGTTCAGCGGCTTGGCCCAGCTGAACTGCAACGGCCCTGCCGGCGAGAACCAGTTTAGCCCCACGCCGGCAGAATAACGCATTCCCATCGAGGCGGGGACCTCGGATTTCTTGCCGGACAGCGCGCCGCCGTCGATGAAGGCGCTCAATCGCACGGAGCGATTTTTTTCCATCCCGGGAATCGGAAACAGCAATTCGATATTCCCCACCACGCGCTTGGTTCCGCCCAGGCTGTTATTGTTGATGTCGCGAGGCCCGAGAGAGCTTAAATCATAACCGCGCACCGAACCGGTGCCGCCCGCAAAAAGGTTTTTGAAAAACGGCAATTCCATTCCGGAGTACCCGCCGGCGACCCCCAGATCGCCGTTCAGGCGCAGGGACAATTCCTTGGTCAGCGGATAGAACCACTGCTGAATGTAGGTGAACTTGTAGAAACGCTGGCCTGATACCGGCAACGAGGCTTCAAGGAAAGCGCGCTGCGTCTCGCCCTCGGTGGCATACACCGCGCTGTCGCGCGTGTCGCGGGTCCAGCCGATGGTGCCCAGCACATTCTGGTTATGGGTGCCGAAGGTGTTCACGTAATCAATGAATTGCTGCGGGCTATTGCTGTTCAGGGCCAGATTGGTGTCTTCCAGCGACAAGCCGTACTGGAACGATTCATCGTCGTTGACCGGGACCCCAAAACGCACGCCGCCGCCATAAGTTTCCGAAGTGAACTGGCTGATCGAGGTGGTGGTGCCGTCGGTCCTGCGCCGGAACGCATCAAACCCGCGGCTGATGCCGTTGTCGGTGTAATACGGGTTGGTGTAGGAAACCGACAGTGTCTGGTTGATCTTACTGGTGTTGATTTGGGTGGACAAGGAATTGCCGGTGCCAAAAAGATTGGACTGGGTTACCCCGGCCAGCAAGGTAATCCCCTCGCCATTGCTGAAACCCGCGCCAATCTGAAAATTGCCGGTCGGTTTTTCTTCCACACTCAAATTCAGGTCAAGCTGGTCGCTGCTGCCGCTGACCGCCTGGGTTTCCACATTGGTCGCGCCGAAGAAACCGAGACGGTCAAGCCGCTGTTTCGATTTTTTTATCTTGGAGGTAGAGAACCAGCCGCCTTCCATCTGGCGGAATTCGCGCCGCACCACTTCATCCTTGGTCTTGTCGTTACCGGTCACGTTGATGCGGCGCACATAGGCACGCTGCATCGGATCGACCATAAAGGTGAAGGCCACCTGATGAGTGTCCTTGTCGATATCTGGGATGGCGCTGATGTTGGCAAAGGCGTAACCCTTGTCGCCCAATTCCTCGCGAATCTTGTCCGATGCCTCGGTCAATGCCTGGCGCGAAAAAGTCTGCCCGGGCCGGATATCGATCATGCCGCGCAATTCCTCGTCGCTGAACTCACCCTTGGCCACCGCCATCTTGAGCTCGGACACAGTGTAGGGCTCGCCCTCGGTGATATTCAGGGTGATATAAATGTCTTTCTTGTCGGCCGAGATCGAAACCTGGGTCGAATCGATGGAAAAATCCATATAGCCGGAATTCAGATACAGGCTGCGGATGGCTTCCATGTCGGCTTCCAGCTTGGGCTTGGAATACTGGTCGTTATTGGTCAGCCAGGTGAACATCCCGGGGGTGGTCAGCTTCATCTCGCCGAGCAGGGTTTTATCCCGGTAATGCGTGTTGCCGACGAAATTAATCTGGCGAATCTTGGATGGATCGCCTTCGGTCACGTCCAGCTTGACCGCTACCCGGTTGCGCTCCAGTTCGGTCACGCTGGTGGTTACCGCCACCGCATATTTGCCGCGCGCGATGTACTGGCGCGTCAGCTCCTGCTCCGACTTTTCCAGCATCGCCTTGTCAAAAATACGCCCCTCGGCCAGCCCCACCAGTTTGAGATTGTCGAGCAATTGCGGTTTGGGGAAATCCTTGATCCCGTTCAGTTCGACACTGGCGATGGTCGGCCGCTCCTGCACCCGCACCACCAGCACTCCCTGATCGGCAAGCAGTTGCACATCCTTGAAAAATCCGGTGGAGAACAGGGCGTGCAGCGCCGCCGTGGCGCGCTCGTCCGTCACCGTGTCACCCACCTTCAGCGGCAGATAGCTGAACACCGTGCCGGCCTCGGTGCGCTGGATCCCTTCCACCCGAATGTCTTTCACCACGAACGGCTCGCCCGCCCAGGCGGTAGCGCCAAAAAAGAGCGCCCATACGCCCGCCAGTTTTTTTAAATCCATTATTTGTTTAACCCGAGATCAGGCGACTAATGTCGTTGTACAAAGCAAAACCCATCAGGGTGAGAAGGAGCGCGATACCGACCCGCTGTCCCGTTTCCCATACCGCGTCGGACAGCGGACTGCCCTTGAAAAGTTCGACCGCATAATACAGCAAATGCCCCCCATCCAATAACGGGATGGGCAACAGATTGAGGATGCCGAGACTGATGCTGATCAGCGCCAGGAAACCGATATAGGCGCCTAGCCCCATCTGTGCCGACTGCCCGGCATAGTCGGCGATGGTGATCGGGCCGGACAGATTTTTCAGCGACACCTCGCCCGCCACCATCTTCGCCATCATCTTGAGACTGATGACCGAGGTTTCCCAGGTTTTATCCATTGCCGCTGCCATCGCGCGCAGCGGCGGATAACTCACCTCGATCAGCATGGCATCAAACACCGCGCGGTCGATCTGCGGCGCGGCGCCGATACGCCCGATCTGCGCGCCGCTTTCCTCCACGCTGTCCGGCGTGATCGCCACCTGCAACAGCGCGCCATCGCGCTCGATCTCGACCCGCAAAACCTCGCGCGGATGGGCGCGGATGACCTCGACCCAATCGCGCCAGTAAGACATGGGCTCGCCCTCCACCCGCAGGATGCGATCACCCTCGCGCAGGCCGCCACGCTGCCCCGCACCGTCGGCCACCAGTTTGCCGATGACCGGATACACCGGCGGCTGATACGGATACAGGCCGAGTTTAGCCATGAAATCACCGTCCAGATCGGCTGCCGTCAGATTGGTCAGATGGAGGGTGCGCAAGGCTTTCCTGCCGACCGCAGAACTGATTTCAAGTTGCGTCTGCCGACCCTGCAACACTAAATCAAGCAGGCGCCAGCGCGCATCCTGCCAGCTGGCCACGGCCACGCCGTCGATGGAAAGTATCGTGTCCTGTTCCTGCAACTGCGCTACCGCCGCCGGAGTACCCGGCCTGATCTCGCCCACCACCGGCTTGACGCCCGGCACGCCATAAATGAACAAGGCCCAGTACAACAGCACCGCCAGCAACAGATTGGCGATTGGCCCGGCCACCACGATGGCCATGCGCCGCAGCACCGGTTGGCGATTGAACGCGCGCGGCAAATCCGCGGGCGCCACCTCGCCCTCGCGTTCGTCCAGCATCTTGACGTAGCCGCCGAGCGGAATGGCGGAAAGTGCCCATTCCGTTTCGCTGTTGCCAAAACGTTTGCTGTACAGCACGCGGCCGAAACCGACCGAAAAACGCAGCACCTTCACCCCGCACCAGCGCGCGACGGCGTAGTGTCCCAGCTCGTGGAACACTACCAGCACGACAATCGCAACGATGAACGCGAGCAACGTTGTCATATTCAAAAATATCCAGACTTCAAGCAGCAGAGACCACAGAGAGAATCGCCGGCTCCCCTGTGTACTTTGTGTTCTCTGTGGCAAATTGTTCTAAATTTCATTGCGCGATCCATTCCTGCGCCGCGCGGCGTGCGGCGGCATCGGCCTCCAGCACATCCTGCAATTCATTCACTTCGGCACGCACCACCCGTCCCATCACGTCATCAATCAAACGCGGAATATCGAGGAATGCGATGCGCCGTTCGAGGAACGCGGCGACCGCGACCTCGTTCGCCGCATTCAGCAAAGCCGGCACCGTGCCGCCTGCGCGCAGGGCCTGATAAGCCAACGCCAGACAGGGGAAACGGGCAAAATCCGGCGCGCTGAAATCGAGGCGGGCAATCTGAAAAAGATCAAGCGGAGCAACCCCGGAATCGATCCGTTGCGGCCAGGCCAGCGCGTAGGCGATCGGCGTGCGCATGTCGGGGTTGCCCAGTTGCGCCAGCACCGAGCCATCGACGTATTGCACCAGCGAGTGGATCACGCTCTGCGGATGCACCACGATCTGAATCGCGTCGGCTGGCGCATTAAACAGCCAGTGCGCCTCGATCACCTCCAGCCCCTTGTTCATCATGCTGGCGGAATCGACCGAGATCTTGCGTCCCATGCTCCAGTTGGGATGCGCG
>PCWU01000149.1:0-2774 GCA_002787455.1 Gallionellaceae bacterium CG11_big_fil_rev_8_21_14_0_20_60_62
CGCAGCACGGCATCCGCCGGATGTTCCATTTTGAGCGCGGTGCGAACGGCTTGCACCACGAGGTCGAGGCGGTATTCGGTCAGTAGCATGAGAGTCCTTGAATTTTGCGCGATGTCGCTTGTTGCTACGGCTGAATGTCGAGGGTGCGCAGCACCTGCACGAACTGCTTGCCGTCGTCTTCGGTCAGCACCATCTTGGCGGGAAAATAATCGTGGTCGATCGCCAGCCAGATTTCTGATTTCCAGGCGGTGGTCTGGCGCGGGGTTTGCAAATAGTAGCTGCGTACTTCGCCGAACGGCACCTTCGTGCTGCGGGCGGGATCGAGCAGGTAGTGATAAGGCTGCAACTTGCTGCCGTTGGTCACCTGCAAGGCGAGTTCCAGCCGCGCCTGGGGCGGCATGATGACGAACTGGTACATCGCGCTCAAACGGTCCTGGGTGCCGGGCGGCAGCGGCAGTTGGCGGATGCCGGTGTGGTCGCTCATGGTAAGAAGGCCAAGGTTCCAGTCAAAATGTGCCTGGGCATTTTTTTCCGGGGAGCGCGTGCGCAGGTGGGTGAACTTGCGCGGTCGCAGGCCGTTGCGGGTGATCTCGCCTTCGCTGGTGGCAACTGCAGTTTCGGGCTGGAACAGGGCGAGCAGGCTGACCGGCTTGGTGACGCTCTGGATCCGGTACTTGTCGCCATCGCGCGAGAATACCTCGCGTACCTCGGCTAGTTTGAGACCTTGAATGAGCAGATCGTAAGTCGCCTCGATGCGCGCTGGAGGCGCGGCCAGCGCGGCGCAGGAAAGGCTAAAGAGGGCGAGGGCGAGAAGACCTCGCATTTCAGTCCAGTCCCGGTGAGATAAGGGGATGGCCGCCCTGTTGCAGACGGTCGAGGCTGACCCTGCCTTGTTCATCGAGGCGAACTTCGTCGCGGCACAGCCAGTTGACTGCCTGCGGATAGATGCGATGCTCTTCGTGCAGCACACGGGCGGCCAGCGTCTCGGCCGTGTCGCCCTGCAACACCGGAACGGCCGCTTGGATGATGACCGGGCCGTGGTCGAGGTCAGGCGTGACAAAATGCACCGTGCAGCCGTGGATCTTCACCCCGTCGTGCAGGGCGCGCTCGTGCGTGTGCAGGCCGGGATAGGCCGGCAGCAGGGAGGGGTGGATGTTGATCAGCCGGCCGCGATAACGTCCGACGAAAGCCGGGGTCAGGATGCGCATGAAGCCGGCCAGCACCAGCACATCCGGCGCATAACGGTCGATCTCCGCTGCCAGTGCGGCATCGAACAGCTCGCGTTGCGGGTAGTCGCGGTGCGCGATCACGGCAGTGGGGATGCCGTGTGCCTGCGCAGTCAGCAGACCGGCGGCATCCGCCTTGTTGCTGATGACGGCGGCAATCTCACAGGGCAGCTTTGCCTTCAGCAGCGCCTCCATGTTGCTGCCACGACCCGAGATGAGAATGGCAACTTTTTTCACTTGATTTGAGTCTGGTGCTCGGCGCCATTGCGCGCGCGGATCATCCCGATGCGCGATACGCTTTCGCCTGCGGCTTGCAAATGTTTAAGCGCCTTGTCGGCGTCCGCCGCCGCCACAATCACCGCCATGCCGATGCCGCAGTTGAAGGTGCGGAACATTTCCTGCTCCTCGACATTGCCCTTTTCGCGCAGCCAGTGAAACAGTTTGGGCATCTGCCAGGCCGCCGAGTCGATGTCGGCGACGACGTGTGCGGGCAGCACGCGCGGCACATTTTCGGTGATGCCGCCGCCGGTGATGTGGGCCATGCCTTTCACCGTGATTTTCTCCATCAGAGACAGCATCGGCTTCACGTACAGGCGGGTCGGCGCCATGATGCAGTCGGCCAGGGTGCGCTCGCCGTCGAATTTGGCATTCAGGTCGGGCTGGCTGAGTTCGATGATCTTGCGCACCAGCGAATAGCCGTTTGAATGCGCACCGTTGGCGGCGAGTCCCAGCACCACGTCGCCCGCCTTGATCGACTCGCCGGTGATGATTTTAGATTTTTCCACCACGCCGACGGCGAAACCGGCCAGGTCGTATTCGCCGACCGGATACATGCCGGGCATCTCTGCGGTTTCGCCACCGATCAAGGCGCAGCCGGATTGTTCGCAACCGTAAGCGATGCCCTTGATGACTTCAGTGGCGGCGGGCACGTTCAGCTTGCCGCAGGCGAAATAATCGAGAAAGAACAGCGGCTCGGCGCCCTGCACCAGAATGTCGTTCACGCTCATGGCGACCAGATCGATGCCGACCGTGTCGTGGCGGTTGAGCTCGAACGCAAGTTTCAATTTGGTGCCGACGCCGTCGGTGCCGGACACCAGCACGGGTTCACTGTATTTCTTCGAGACCTCGACCAGGCCGCCAAAGCCGCCGATGCCGGACAGCACTTCCGGGCGCAGGGTGCGCTTGGCGTAGGGCTTGATGTTCTCGACCAGTTGGTCGCCCGCGTCGATATCGACCCCGGCATCGCGGTAGGAAAGGCTGTTGGGTGGTGTGCTCAAGTTGAGTTCTCGCTTTCTAGCAGGTAAAGTGCAACACGTTTTTTGTCCGCGAATTTTACCCGAAATGACCTCATCCCGCTTTGCCGCAGTGCAGTGGTTGTCTGTGGCTGCCGTTATTGCCCTGTTGCTCTATTTGCTCGGGCCGATTTTGACGCCGTTTGTCGCGGCGGCCATCCTGGCTTATATCTGCAACCCGTTGGTGCGGCGGCTGTGCGCCTGGAAGCTGTCGCGCACACTGGCCGTGGTGCTGGTGTTGGGAGGGTTGCTGTTG
>PCWU01000149.1:2788-3428 GCA_002787455.1 Gallionellaceae bacterium CG11_big_fil_rev_8_21_14_0_20_60_62
ATAAAGGATTTGCTGCTCAAGCAGTGGCAGGGTGCGGGCGGTGTTGCGGGGAAATTGCTGCCGTGGCTGGGCAGCGGCAGCGGCGCACTCGTCGGCGCACTGGCCAACCTGCTGCTGATCCCGCTTGCCCTGTTTTATTTTCTGCGCGACTGGGAAGCGATCATCGCCCGCCTGGACGAGATGGTTCCGCGCCAGTGGCATGCCAAGGTGCGGGCGATAGCCGGAGAAACAGATCGCGTTCTGGCGGAGTTCCTGCGCGGGCAAATCTCCGTGATGCTGCTGATGAGCGCGTTCTATGTGGTGGCGCTGTGGCTGGTCGGGCTGGAGTTTGCGCTGCCCATCGGCATTGTCGCCGGTTTGCTGGTGTTCGTGCCCTATCTCGGCATGATTCTGGGCCTGGTGCTGGCCACGCTGGCGGCAGCGATGCAGTTCACCGCGTTCGGCGGCGTGCTACTGGTATGGGTGATGTTCGGGCTTGGTCAATTCCTTGAGGGATTCGTTGTCACCCCGTGGCTGGTCGGTGACCGTATCGGCCTGCATCCGTTGATGGTGATTTTTGCACTGCTTGCTTTCGGTCAGGTGCTCGGCTTCTTCGGTTTGTTGCTGGCGTTGCCGCTGGCGGCCATTTTGCTGGTTGTGC
>PCWU01000149.1:3441-5235 GCA_002787455.1 Gallionellaceae bacterium CG11_big_fil_rev_8_21_14_0_20_60_62
ATAATTTTGTCGCGGGGCGCAACGTCGAGTTGCTGTCCGTTTTGCGCCAGACGACGAGCGCGCAAATCATTTATTTGTGGGGGGCGGCGGGCAGCGGCAAGACGCATCTGTTGCAGGCGATGGTGGCGCGCCATGCCTGCGGGGGCGTGCCCGAGGCGGTCGAGGTGGCGGCGGTGGACGACGTCGAAACCCTGGACGATGCCGCACAAGTCGCCCTGTTCGAACTGTACAACCGCATGCGCGAACAAGGCGGGCTGTTGCTGGTAAGCGGGTCGCAGGCCCCGGCGCACCTGGCGTTGCGCGACGACTTGCGCACCCGCCTCGGCTGGGGGCTGGTGTATCAGGTGCATGCGCTTAACGATTCGGAAAAGGCCGATGCGCTGCGCCAACATGCCGGAGCGCGCGGTTTCAAATTGCCGCCGGAGGTCGTGACCTATCTGTTGCGCCACGGCCGCCGCGACCTGCCCAGTCTGCTGGCGCTGCTGGACGCGCTGGACGAGCATTGTTTGCGCCTGAAGCGGTTGGCATCGGTGCCGCTGCTGAAGGAAGTCATGGCGGGCGTTGTCTGAATCCGGCAATATTAACCATGTTTGGTCTGCGCTGTCTGTCGGCCTTCATGTGCAAGGAGTAAATGTGAATCTGGCTTTATTCGACCTGGACAACACCTTGTTGAGCGGCGACAGCGATTTTGAGTGGTCGCAATTCCTGATCGAGCAGGGTGTGCTCGACCGCGAGTTGTTCGAGGCGATGAATCTCGCGTTCTACGAACAATACAAGGCGGGGACACTGGATATCCACGAGTTCCTCGATTTCCAGTTGAAGCCTCTGTCGCGTCATGCGCGTACGGTATTGGATGGCTGGCACGCGGAATTCATGCGGCGCAAAGTGCGCCCGATGATGGGCGACAAGGCGCGCGCGCTGGTGGCACAGCACAAGTCGGCGGCTGATGTGTGCGTCATCATCACGGCCACCAACAGTTTCGTGACGGCGCCGATCGCGCGCGAATTCGGCATCGAGCATCTGATCGCCACCGAGCCCGAGGAAAAAGACGGCGAGTTCACCGGGCGCGTGGCAGGTATCCCCAGTTTTCGCGAGGGCAAGGTGACGCGCATGGAAAATTGGTTGGCTGAACACGGCTGGCACTGGGACAGTTTCAAGCAAAGCTGTTTCTACAGCGATTCGCTCAACGATCTGCCGCTACTATCCAAAGTGAAACGGCCGGTCGCGGTCGATCCGGACGCAACCTTGCGCGCTCATGCTGTGCGGGAGGGCTGGACCATCCTGTCCCTGCGCTGAAGGGCGGGGATGGGCACAGTGTATAATCCGCGCCCATTGCCGCGTCTGCAGAAGCGGCGACACCGGCAATCTCTGACAGCCCCATGATTAAAAAACTATTCAAAAAAGTATTCGGCAAATCCCGTGCGGTCACGGCAGCGGGCAAACCGCATGTGATTCCCTTCCGCGAGCACCGGGTCGCCCGCGACGGCATCAGCGACAGCGCGCAGCGCGTGACCGACGGCTTGCAAGCCGCCGGATTCCAGGCTTACGTGGTGGGCGGTGCGGTGCGCGACCTGTTGCTGCATCGCCGCCCCAAGGATTTCGACGTGGCGACCGATGCCACGCCGGAACAGGTGAAGCGTGTGTTTCGCCGCGCGCGCATCATCGGCCGCCGTTTCAAGCTGGTGCACGTGATGTTCGGCAACGAGACGGTCGAGGTCTCGACCTTTCGCCGCGCCATCGAAGCCGACGAGGCGGAGACCGACGCGCACGGGCGCATCCTGCGCGACAACGAAT
>PCWU01000081.1:0-12090 GCA_002787455.1 Gallionellaceae bacterium CG11_big_fil_rev_8_21_14_0_20_60_62
TTGAAGCAATACGGCACGTTTCGCCCCCGCTCCGCCAGCGCAATCGAGGTGCCGGCGACCAGAGGAATGCCCTTGTAGGCGGGTCCAAACAACATATCGAACTCATATCCGGAGGCGAGGATGGCCTGCGCGTAAAATTGGCACAACTCGCGCAAGGCCGCTCCGTCCTGGAACAAACCGGAGTTGAAAAAATACGGGGATAGGCGTCCCGCTTTGGTCTGGAATTCGCCAAAGCGCAGCACTTTCTGCGCTACAGCGAAGCGAATGAAATCCTGGCGGTAAGCGTGCATAGAACCTCGAAAACAATTCACCACATAGACACAGAAGCAAACCTCTGAATTAAGGACCCCATTATAATGCGCGGGCAAAATCAACGAGAGGCAACATGAGAATCATCACCCTCAACTTCAACGGCATCCGCTCCGCCTATAACAAAGGCTTCCTTGAATGGTTCGGTACACAGGATGCCGACATCCTGTGTGTGCAGGAACTCAAGGCACAAGCCGCCGACATGACGCTCGAAATGCACACTCCTCCCGGATACCACGGCTATTTCCACTATGCCAAAAAGAAGGGTTACAGCGGTGTCGGCATTTACAGCAAAAACAAACCCGACATAGTTATCGTCGGCCTCGGTATTCCCCAATTTGACGCCGAGGGTCGCTACATTGAGGCGCGCTTCGGCAAGCTCAGCGTAATTTCTGTCTACTTGCCTTCAGGCTCCAGCGGAGAAGAACGGCAGGAAGTGAAGTTTGCCTTCCTTGCCGCCTTTATGCCACACATGATTGCGCTCAAGCAAAGCGGGCGCGACGTTATCGTCTGCGGAGACTGGAACATCGCCCACACCGAAAAAGACCTGAAGAACTGGAAAGGCAACCGTAAGAATTCCGGCTTTCTGCCAGAAGAAAGAGCATGGTTATCCCATTTATTTAACGAAGTCGGCTTTGTGGACGTGTTCCGGAAACTGAATCCCACGCTCGAAGCGTACACTTGGTGGTCGACCCGCGGCCAGGCTTGGGCCAAGGACGTGGGATGGCGACTGGACTACCAAGTCGCTACCCCTGATATAGCCGCAAAGGCGCTATCGGCAGGAATCTACAAGGAGCAGCGGTTCTCGGATCACGCACCGTTCCTGGTTAATTACGCAGAATAGGCGGGGCGCGAGCAACCTGCCTAGCTTGCTAGCCGATTTCCTGCAGGTCCAACAAGTTAAAAATCTCTCACACATCCAAATTCTTTACTCCCAGTGCATTCTGCTCAATGAACGCCCTGCGCGGTTCGACCACATCCCCCATCAATGTCGTGAATATCTCGTCCGCGCCAATCGCATCCTCAATCCTCACGCGCAACAGGATACGGTTCTTCACGTCCATGGTCGTTTCCCACAATTGGCTCGGGTTCATCTCGCCCAAGCCTTTGTAACGCTGGATGCTAACGCCTTTCTTGGCATCTTCAAGTAACCACTCAATCGCCTGCTTGAAGCTGCTGACGCCGCGTTTCTGCTCGCCACGCATGGTATAGGAGGTTGGTGAGATCAGGCCGTTGAGCGCATCGGCCGTCTGGCGGATCTGCGCGTAGTCACCACTTTCCAAGAATTCCTTATCCAAATAACTAAGGGAATAGTTGCCGTGAAAGAGTTTTTCCAGGCGCAAACGCAATTCGCCGTTTTCATCCTTCTCCGGGTCAGCTTTAATGATGCCACCGCAAGCTTCTTCCAAAAGCTTGGCACTTTCTTTGGCTCTTGTTTCGTCTGCCAACGAGAGTGCGGGCAGGACAAGCAAGGCGTGGCTGGCTTCGGGTGCAATGAAGTGAGAGAGGCGCTCAATAACTGCCTCGGCGAGGAAATATTGTTTGGCGATCTCGCTCAGTGCTTCGTCTTGAATCGGTGTGGCATCAAGCACGGGGTAGAACGCGGCTCCCTCCAGCGCCGAGGCTAGCATGTAGTTTTTTAGTTCGTGCTCGTCTTTGAGATAGCGCTCCTCTCGACCTTTTTTAATTTTATATAGGGGTGGCTGGGCGATGTAGATATGGCCTCTTTCAACCAGTTCCGGCATCTGGCGGTAGAAAAAGGTGAGCAGCAAGGTACGGATGTGGGCGCCATCCACATCCGCGTCGGTCATGATGATGATGCGGTGATAGCGAAGTTTATCCGCGTTGTATTCCTCTTTTCCGATGCCGGTGCCCAACACAGTAATTAGTGTGGCGATTTCCTGCGAAGCGATCAGTTTTTCGAAACGCGCTTTCTCAACATTAAGTATCTTGCCTTTGAGCGGCAGGATAGCCTGGAACTTGCGGTCACGGCCTTGCTTGGCGGAGCCGCCGGCAGAGTCACCCTCAACCAGATAAATCTCTGATAATGCGGGGTTCTTTTCCTGGCAGTCGGCCAGTTTACCGGGTAGGCCAATGCCGTCAAGAATCCCTTTTCGGCGTGTCAGCTCGCGCGCCTTGCGGGCGGCATCACGAGCGCGGGCTGCGTCAATAATCTTGCCGCAAATAATCTTGGCATCAATGGGATTTTCCAGCAAGTAGTCGGCCAATCTCTGTGACACAACCTCCTGCACGGCGGGCTGAACTTCACTGGAGACAAGTTTATCCTTGGTTTGAGATGAAAATTTAGGATCAGGCACCTTAACCGATAGCACACAAGTCAAGCCTTCGCGCATATCGTCGCCAGTCGTGTCCACTTTAGCTTTTTTGGCTAATTCGTTGTCTTCAATGTATTTATTGATGACACGGGTCATTGCCATGCGCAGACCCGTCATATGCGTGCCACCGTCACGCTGGGGGATGTTATTGGTGAAACATTGCACCACCTCGGAATAACTATCATTCCATTGCATCGCCACATCCACAATAATGTGGTCTTTTTCCCCGCTCGCCTGAAAACATTTCGGGTGCAACACGGTTTTGGTTTTGTTCATATATTCAACAAAACCTTGCACACCACCCAAATAAGCAAAGTTTTCTCCTTTGCCGGTGCGCTGATCAATCAACTCGATTTTGACCCCGTTATTTAAGAAAGATAACTCGCGCAAACGCTTGGCTAAAATTTCGTAGTGATATTCGACGTTGCCGAAAATTTCCTTGTCCGCTAGAAAGTGAACTTCGGTTCCGCGCTTGGTGCTTTCCCCCAATACTGGAATCGGTGAAACCTCAACCCCTTTTTGAATCTCGATCCTCCGGTCTTTCAAGACACCACGGTCAAACTCAAGACCAAATTTCTTGCCGTCGCGATACGTCGTCAGCTTCAACCATTCTGATAAACCATTAACGCAACTAACCCCAACTCCATGCAAGCCCCCGGACACCTTGTAACTGTTTTGATTGAATTTTCCTCCTGCATGGAGGACAGTCATCACAATCTCGGCGGCTGAACGCTTGGGTTCGTGCTTGTCGTCAAACTTAATGCCAATGGGTATCCCGCGTCCGTTATCTGATACAGATATTGAGTTGTCTCCATGAATGATGACTTTAATCTCGTCACAATGCCCAGCCAGAGACTCGTCAATCGCGTTATCCACCACTTCAAATACCATGTGGTGCAATCCGGTACCGTCGGAGGTGTCGCCAATATACATTCCGGGACGTTTGCGCACCGCCTCCAAACCTTCCAGTTGCTGGATACTTGATTCGTCGTAGCTATCACTCATTGTTTATCTGCTTTCCTATTTGTTTCACGTGAAACAATTTTATCTTGGTTTATTTTTCTTCCCGGGCACATTAAATCCGCATAGGCATGACCACATACTTATAGTTTTCGCGTTCTGGGGTAGTCACTAATAAGCTGCTATTTTGATCTCCAAAAGAGAGGGTTATCTCTTCGCTATTTAAAAAACTTATACCATCAACCAAGTAATTAACGTTAAATCCAATATCCAAAGCCTGTCCGCCATAACTAATTTCAATATCTTCCTGGGCTTCTTCCTGCTCGCTGTTGCTGCTGATGATCTGCAGGTTATTCTCGGTTAATAACAACCTCACTCCCCTGAACTTCTCGTTTGATAAAATCGCGGCGCGTTGCAGAGCTTGCATCAGCGTTACCCTGTTGACCGCCAAATGATTGCTGTGATTTGGAATCACCCGGGTGTAATCGGGGAATTTTCCGTCGATAACCTTGGATGTCATGGTTATATCGCAAAATTTGAATCTGGCCTGTTTCTCCGCTAATTCGATATCAAGTAATTCATCACCATCTCCCAGCAACTTCATCAGCTCGTTTACTGTTTTACGGGAAAGGATAGCTTCGATTTTCGGGTATTCCTGATCCAAGTTTTCCGCAATAAATGCCAACCGGTGCCCGTCGGTGGCGACAAGTTTGATCGAATCACCCTCAACGACCAACAAAACCCCGTTTAGGTAGTACCGAATATCTTGTTGCGCCATCGCATGTTGGACTGAATTTAAAAGTTTTTTAAGTTTTCCTTGCTGGATGCCGATTTGGACAGCACCTTCCAGTTGGTTAGCCAGTGTTGGAAAGTCTTGTGCAGGTAGTGTCTGCAGGCTGAATTTGCTCTTGTTCGCTTTAACTTGCAGTTTATTTTCTTTGTTATCAAGGCTGACTAAGCTTTCTTCAGTAATCGCTTTTAAAATATCCTGGAATTTCTTGGCCGATACGGTTATTGCTTCATCGCCTTCACTTTCCCCCAACTCTATATCCAGGTGCACTTCGATCTGGATTTCAAGATCGGTGCTGAGGAAGTTAATCCCGTTTGGAGTTTTTTTAACCAGCACATTTGACAGGATCGGCAAAGGTTGTTTCCTTTCCACGATTCCGCCCACCGCAAGCAAGGGTTTAAGCAATTCGTTGCGTTTGATCTGTTTAATAAACATGTTTTAATTAATACCCTAATAGATATAACAATCATTGAAAAATGTGTTGATAACAAAAATAACCAAAATAATTCATGATTTAAAGCGTTATTTAGGTTGTTCGCAACACCCCTGACAAAACATGTATGGTTTGTTGATAATTTGGATGCAACCCAAAATCCAAGCACTTACCCACAAAAAGCAGCGGTCATTTTGCGACTTATGCACGCAGTGTTTGATGCAGCAGGTTGAATTCCTTCTCTATCGTCTCATCTGTATTGCGCATATTGTCAATTGTTTTGCAGGCATGCAACACTGTTGTGTGATCCCTTCCACCAAAGGCACTGCCGATCTCAGGCAAACTTAGCTGTGTTAATTCACGTGCCAGTGACATGGCCATTTGCCTTGGCCGGGCAATCGCGCGGGTTCTTTTTTTCGACAGCAAATCGACAAGTTTCAGACGGTAGAAGTCGGCGACAGTTTTCTGGATATTCTCGATTGAAACCTGTTTGTTTTGGGCGGAAAGCAAATCTTTGAGCGCTTCCTTGGCCAGGTCAATGGAGATTTCCTGTTTGTGAAAACGGGAAAATGCCTCGATTCGGTTTAAAGCGCCTTCCAACTCCCTAATGTTGGAGCGGACATGCTTGCCTATGAAAAATGCGACATCCTCACCTATCTTGATTTTGCTGTTTCCGGCTTTTTGCAGCAAAATCGCGACCCGCATTTCCAGTCCAGGAGGTTCGATCGCAACTGTCAAACCGCAGGTGAAACGCGAAGTCAGTCTTGGTTCTATCCCGTTTATTTCCTTGGGGAAAGTGTCACACGAAATAACAACTTGCTTGTTTGCATCGATCAGCGAGTTGAGGGTGTAGAAAAACTCCTGCTGGGTGCCGGGTTTGTCCGCGATGAATTGAATATCATCAATCAACAGTAGATCCAGCGAATTGTAAAACTGCTTGAATTCGTCAAAGGTTTTTGTCTGAAACGCCTTCACTACCGCCGAGACATAATTGGTGGCATGGATGTAACAAATTCTAGCCCCCTTGTTTTCTGTGGCAACCAGATTGCCGATAGATTGCAGCAAGTGTGTTTTTCCCAGACCTACGCCGCCATATATAAACAGAGGGTTATAAGATTGTCCCGGCTTTTCAGCCACCTGGAGAGCCGCCGCATGTGCTAGCTGGTTGGCTTTGCCGGTTACATAAGATTCAAAGGTGAGCAGGGTGTTGAGTTTGTTGCCCGCCCGCGTATTTCTAGCCGGGGTGACGGGTTCTTGGTTTTTCCTGCTTTCAACCGCAGGAGTAGGCAACTTCTGGTAAATCTTCTTATCCAGCCGCAACTCTATTTCCGGCGGAGATTTGAAAACCGCCGAAACTTGCCTGGAAATTTCGGGCAAAAAACGCTCCTGAATGATGCGCAGGGCAAAACTGTTCGGCGCGGTTAGCACAAGGCGTTGGTCCACCATGTCAAAGTGCAGCGGTTTGATCCATGAGTTATATTGCAAAGGGGGCAACAATTCCTTGAAATAACGCTGGCAGTTGGCGGATAGAGAAGGTACAGACATGCTTGAATGGCAACCTAAAGCTGGAAGTCGGAACATTCTACAATCTAGGCCAAAAGTTATCCACAATATAAATTAAACTTGACAAAAAAGCCTTTAGCTATTGTAATTGCGCGCTTTTTTTAACAAACTCGATCAAGGATTAAATTATGAAACGCACATTCCAACCGTCCGTAACCAAACGAAAACGCACCCACGGTTTTCTGGTGCGCATGAAAACCAAGGGCGGACGTGCTGTTATAGCGGCCAGACGAGCCAAAGGCCGTGCAAGATTGGGCGTCTAAATCTGCTGAACGCGCTTTTTTCCCGCGAAGAAGCAGGATATCCCGCCAGCAGGGTTTTTCTGCCATCCTCAAACACAGGGCGCAGACAACTCGCTGGTTTGCAGTACATGTCCAAAGCAACCTCGCCGGGTGTGCCCGACTTGGTATAACCGTGAGCAAAAGACTTATTCCCGGAGCAGTCGACAGGAACAAAATCAAGAGGATGGTTAGGGAAAATTTTCGATCCTTTACCCGTAAGGGTATTGAAGCTGATGTGGTGATCCGTTTGCGTCTTGCTTTGAAAAAGAAAGATTTCCCGCTTGCCAAGGCACAGCTTGTACATGCACTAAACGCCGTTGTGGACAAAAAATAATGCGCCGATTTATGCTTTTTTTGGTCCGGGCGTACCAGTATCTTGTTAGTCCGCAATTGCCCCCTTCATGCAGGTTTTATCCTTCATGCTCGCATTATGCCGAGGAGGCGATCAGCAAGCACGGCCCGTTCAAGGGGTTGTGGTTGTCGGTAAAGAGGGTAATCCGATGCAACCCCTGGAGCGCGGGCGGACACGACCCGGTTCCGTAGTTACATATAGGTGATATTAAAGATGGATACCCGTCGCTTGTTGTTGTTTATTGTTTTTTCTTTTTCTCTGATTGTGTTGTGGGGGGAATGGAGCAACAGAAATCAACCGCATTCAAGCCTAAACGAGGTGGCTGAAAAAACCAATCTGCCGCAACCCGTTGAGCGTGCAACGCCGGCACCGCAAAGACATGTTGCCGCAGCGGTGATGGCGGATGGGGAAATGATTCATGTCGTCACCGATACACTGGAGGTTGAACTCAATACAGCTGGCGCAAATCTGCAAAAGGTTTCCCTGTTAAAACACAAGGATGCAAACGACACCAGCAAGCCAATTGTTTTGATGCAACGACGGGACGACCACACTTACCTCGCCCAATCCGGGCTACTGGGTGAAGGCTTGCCAACCCACATTGCCACTTATAACGCCGTACAAAAGGAATTTAAGCTGGAGGATGGCGCGGACGAGTTGAGGGTGGAGTTCACCGCCAGTGAAAACAAGAATGCGCGGGTCAGCAAGGTCTATGTGTTTCATCGCGGCAGTTACCTGGTGGATGTTTCCTACCGGATTGAGAATATGAGCCAGGTTAGCCTGGTGCCATCCGCCTATTTCCAGTTTGTCCGCGATTCTTCAGCCCCGCAAGGCGCTTCCGTTTTTATCCCCACCTATACCGGCCCCGCCTTCTACACCGATGCGGAAAAATTCAAGAAGGTAGACTTTCCCAGTATCGAAAAGAAAAAGGCCGACCTACCACCCGCCAGTGATAACGGCTGGGTCGGGATGTTGCAGCATTATTTTGTTGCCGCCTGGCTTCCGCAAAACGGAACAAAACGCGAGTTTTACGCCAGACAACTGGACGGAGGTCTTTATTCCGCCGGTTTGGTGCTGGCGGTGCCGGAAATCAAGGTGGGCGAGCAAGCCGTGTTTGGTACGCAGCTTTACGTCGGACCCGCAAAATCGAAGCTGGACGAGGTCGCCCTGGGTTTGGGTCTGACTGTGGATTACGGTATTTTCACCATTTTTGCGACCCCGTTGTTTTGGTTGATGTCATTCATCAATCAATGGGTTGGAAACTGGGGTTTTTCCATCATCCTGCTCACTGTGCTGATCAAGCTGGCTTTTTTCCCGTTGTCTGCGGCGAGTTATCGCTCCATGGCCAAAATGCGGGTGGTTGCGCCAAAGCTTGAGAAGATAAAAAAACAATACGGGGATGACCGCGAGCGCCTGAATAAAGCGATGATGGATTTGTACAAGACCGAAAAAATCAACCCGCTTGGGGGTTGTTTGCCGGTCCTCATTCAAATTCCGGTCTTCATCGGCCTGTATTGGTCAATACTGGAAAGCGTCGAACTGCGCCACGCGCCGTTTATTGGTTGGATTATTGATCTCTCGGCAACCGATCCGTATTTCGTGCTGCCTGTGATTATGGGGGTCAGCATGCTGATTCAGACCCGCTTAAATCCTGTGCCGGCAGATCCGCTGCAGGCCAAGATTATGAAGATTATGCCAATTGCGTTCAGTATTATTTTCTTTTTCTTCCCTGCTGGGTTGGTTTTGTATTCCATCGTGAACAACGTTCTCTCGATCAGCCAGCAGTGGTACATCACGCGCGCAGCCGAAGCCGGCCAAAAAGGTGGCGCAAAAGACTGACACAATCGCGGCAATCGCCACCGCTTCAGGGCAGGGCGGCATTGGCGTGGTGCGTCTGTCCGGCCCCAACCTTGAGACATTCTGCCACGCGTTGCTGGGCTTTTTGCCACAAACCCGCTTGGCTTGCTATACCCCTTTTATCGATTGCGACGGCTCTCCGATCGACCGCGGGATCGCACTGTATTTCACCGCCCCGCACTCATACACCGGTGAAACCGTGCTGGAATTACAGGGGCATGGCGGGGTGGCGGTGATGCAACTCCTGTTGCAACGCTGCCTTGCGCTGGGTGCCCGCCTAGCGCATCCCGGCGAGTTCACCCAGCGGGCGTTCCTGAATGGAAAGCTGGACTTGGCCCAGGCCGAAAGTGTGGCAGATCTCATCGCGGCGACCACCCAACAAGCCGCGCGCAGTGCAGCGCGTTCCTTGCAGGGAGATTTTTCTGCGGCGATTCGTGACGTTGTGGCGATGTTGATCGATCTGCGGGTGTATGCGGAGGCGTTGATTGACTTTCCAGAAGAAGAGGATGTGCCGCTACAACGGCAGTCTCACCTCGATACCAGGCTGTCTCAAATAAGAGCGCAGTTGGTTCATATTCGTGACTTGGCCAGGCAAGGGAGCATCCTGCGCGAAGGCGCGCAGATTGTCCTGGTTGGGGCGCCCAATGCGGGCAAATCCAGTTTGCTTAATTGTTTGGCGGGAGAGGAGGTGGCTTTGGTCAGCGATATTCCCGGTACCACTCGCGATGCCATACGCCTGGTGCTCCAAATTGACGGGGTTCCGTTGCACTTGGTCGATACGGCAGGAGTGCGCGAAACCAAAGATGCAATTGAATTGTTGGGCATCGCCCGCACCCGGGAAAATATCGCCAAAGCGGATATGGTGCTGATCCTGCTGGACGAGGCGCACCCAATTCACCTTGAGGATGATTTTGTGCGCGCCAGCGCCAGCCGTGGTACGCCGCTCATTTTCATTCACAACAAAATTGATCTTTTGAATAAGGCAGCAAAAGTAGAGCAAAGCAGTGATGCGATCCATCTCTATCTTTCCGCCAAAACCGGTGCCGGCATCGATGCGCTAAAACAGGAAATACTCAAATTGGCAGGTTGGCAGCATGCGGATGGAGTGTTTATGGCGCGCTCCCGCCATCTGGCGGCTATCGCCACGGCACTAAAAGAACTGGATGATGCCGCCGCCCAACATGCCGCCCTGGAATTGGTGGCAGAGTCTTTGCGCCAGGCACAGCACGCCCTGAATACCATCACCGGGGAGTTTGTCGCCGACGATCTGTTGGGCGAGATTTTTGGCCGGTTCTGCATTGGAAAGTAGGGCGCCGCAAGAATGTTTCACGTGAAACAGTCGTCTTGGGTTGCTAGACGCATTGTTGTAAGATGCGACCCCTTTTAAGGTGGATGGCGGAATGGAAACCCCGGACAAATTCGATGTGATTGTAGTGGGAGGCGGGCACGCGGGCACCGAAGCCGCGCTCGCCAGCGCCCGCAGCGGCAGTAAAACACTGTTGCTTAGCCACAACATTGAAACCCTTGGGCAGATGTCGTGCAACCCCTCCATCGGCGGTATCGGCAAGGGACATTTGGTTAAGGAGGTGGATGCGCTGGGTGGGGTGATGGCACGGGCGGCCGATGTTGCAGGGATTCAATTTCGCATTCTGAATTCCAGCAAGGGTCCGGCGGTTCGTGCTACCCGTGCTCAAGCGGATCGACTGTTATACAAGCAGGCAATCCGATCGGTCCTTGAAAATCAGTCCAATCTTTGGCTTCTGCAGCAGGGGGTGGATGGTTTGTGGCTGGATGGCGATCGCGTGGTGGGCGTTATAACCCGGCTCGGTTTGCGTTTTGCTTCAGCCAGCGTCGTGCTCACAACGGGCACTTTTTTGTCGGGTTTAATCCATGTTGGTCTATCCCATTATCCGGCGGGCAGGGCGGGCGATCCGCCTGCAATGAACCTTGCCGCACAATTGCGCGATCTGGGGTTGCCCGTCGGCAGACTGAAAACAGGAACACCGCCGCGCATTGATGGGCGCACCATTGACTTTACGGTGATGCGGGAACAACACGGCGACGATCCGTTGCCGGTGTTTTCGTTTTTGGGAGATGTCACGCAACATCCGCGCCAACTTCCTTGCTGGATTACCGAAACCAATGAGAAAACACATGAAATCATCCGCGGCGGGTTGAGTCGTTCACCCATGTTTACAGGGGTTATTGAAGGGGTGGGGCCGCGCTACTGTCCTTCAGTGGAAGATAAGATTACACGATTTGCCGATAAATCATCGCATCAGATATTTCTTGAACCGGAGGGATTGACCACCCACGAAATCTATCCGAATGGGATTTCCACCAGCCTGCCCTATGATGTGCAAGTGGCGCTGGTGCATTCCATCAGAGGTTTGGAGAGCGCACATATCCTGCGCCCCGGGTATGCCATTGAATACGATTATTTCGACCCGCGCGGACTAAAAAGCTCGCTAGAAACCAAGGCAATTCAGGGTTTGTTCTTTGCCGGGCAGATTAATGGCACGACCGGCTATGAGGAGGCGGCTGCGCAGGGACTGCTGGCGGGCATCAACGCGTCCCTGCAGGCGCGCGGCATGGAGGTCTGGTGTCCGCGCCGGAATGAAGCCTATCTTGGGGTGATGGTTGATGACCTGATCACGCGCGGTGTGACCGAGCCGTATCGCATGTTCACCAGTCGCGCCGAATATCGTTTGCAGTTGCGCGAGGACAATGCCGACCAGCGCCTGACCGGGGTCGGACGCCAGCTGGGGCTGGTGGATGAAGCCAGATGGTGTGCGTTTGCGCGGAAACGCGAAGCCATCGAGCGCGAAGAGCAGAGGTTAAAAACGACATGGCTAAATCCCGCTTCCTTACCGGAGCAGGAAGCAGAGCGCGTGCTGGGCAAGAAAATCGAGCGGGAATACTCGTTGTACGATCTGTTGCGGCGGCCACAAGTGGACTATCGTTCACTGATGTCATTACCGGAAATGGACGCGGAAGTGTCTGATGAGATCGCGCTCCAAGTAGAAATTGCAGCGAAATATCACGGATACATTGAAAAACAGAAAGTTGAAATTGCGCAGCAGGCAGGTTACGAGGACTTGCGTCTGCCGGCAGGTATGAATTACTGCCTGGTGCGCGGTTTGTCGATAGAGGCGCAGCAAAGATTCAATCTGCAACAACCCGAAACATTGGGGCAGGCGGCGCGAATC